>CAIVHI010000463.1 GCA_903905685.1 uncultured Bacteroidota bacterium
CCGGTTTCGTTGGCCGATATGGCTGCGTGGGCGTTGATGGCAGGTATCACCCATTTCAGTAATACAAATGCCTCAAAAACCATCAACAAAAGGCTCAGTGCAATGCAAAACAGCAACAGCATGGGCGGCATGGGCACGTGCAGCGTACTGTACAGCAATCCTAACAGCAATACGGAAACGCCGATGTGCAATAAAAAGCCTCCCAACTTATTATAACCAAAATTGACTCGTTTCATGTTGGTTGTCAAGGTAATGAAAATGCTAAAAACAAAAAAGCCGCATCTTGGTTGGATGCGGCTTTTTGTTATGAGGTATAATGATTATCGTTTGTGCTTCTTTTGGTAGCCGAAGTTGTTGCCACCTGGTTGGAAGTCGCCATCGGGGCTGCCCATGCGGTCCATTACGCAACGGAAACCAACTGTGCAGGAGCCCAAATTGCCTTGCATGTAACGACGGGTTCCAGGTGATAACCAGTAAGCGCGGTCGGCCCAAGATCCACCCTTGTAAACTTTGGTGGAATCGTTGATGAGGGTGTTGTCGCCATATTTGTAACCGAAATTCGACAAAGTGTCTCCGTCTTTGTAGCTGCTCAGATCGTTTGTGCGAACATCATACTGACGGGTAGCTTGCAATTGTGCGGCAGATACATTTGTTTTCAAAAGGTGGCCAAGTGAATCTTTTTCTTCGTAAGTGTAGTCTTCTTGGAAAACATAACGCTCATACTTGTTGCCGCGGAAAGGACGGAAGTCGTTGACATCGCTGTGGGACATAGGCCTGTAGGTATCTTTAACCCACTCGCTCACATTGCCGGCCATATTGTAAAGGCCGAAGTGGTTGGGGAGGTAGGACATAACTGGTGCAGTGATATCTGCATTGTCGTTCAGACCACCTGCAACACCCATAACGTCGCCACCGCCGCGCATGAAGTTACCTTCAAATTCGCCTTGGTACCGGTTACGCATACCGTAGCGGGTAGTGTTCTTAGGACCCCATGGCAATACGTTGCGGTCCGTAACCACTTCTTCACCACGACGCCTCTTATTTTCAGGGGCAGGGTTGTTGCCTATCAAGCCAAGTGCTGCATACTCCCATTCAGCTTCAGTAGGGAGGCGGAAATCGGGGAGGAAGATACCGTCTTCCATCTTCATGACGCGGTTACCTTGGCCGTTGGGGTCGAGGTCTTTCTTGGGGGCGCGGCCAACTGTACCTTCATATTGACCCACCAGGTAAGACATTGTAGTGAAGTTGTCTTCGTTGGACTGTGTTGCATTCCACGCGAGCTTGCCATCGTTAATCAACAAGAATTCGTTGATACGGTCGGTACGCCATTTACAGAATTCTTCGGCTTGGTACCAGTTTACGCCAACTACGGGGTACTGGTCGTAGGCGGCCATGTTGAAATAATTCTTTACATAGGGCTCGTTGTATGCCAACGGGGAACGCCAAACGGTTTCATCTGGCTTGGCAGCGATTACCAAATCCGGAAAGTCGGAACCGTAAACGCGGTTCATCCAATAAACGTATTCGCGGTAGCTCACGTTTGCGATTTCCGTTTCGTCCATATAAAAGGAAGATACGGACACCGTACGCCTAAAGCTGTTGTTGTCGACGGTGGGCATTTCGTCATCTACTTGACCCATTGTGAAACGTCCCCCCATCACGAAAGTCATACCGTAGGGTGTGGTTTGGCCTTTGTAGTCGGCAACTTCGAAACCGCCGGTTCTACTGTCGTTCCAATACCAGCTTGTTACGCGAGACACACCGTCTCCCTTACCAATTTTTGCGGAATGTTTAGAACAAGCTGCGAAAAAAACGGATGCACCCATGCAAAGCAAA
>CAIVHI010000464.1 GCA_903905685.1 uncultured Bacteroidota bacterium
GGTTGTGGAAAAGCTCTTGGTAGAGGCACCCCATAGCCAGCCCCCGTTGCAGAGGGTCACCCGTTGCATAGAGCTCCCACAGCCCCTCGTCATTCCTAAACAACGTATTGTCACCCGACACCGCGCAGTGGTCGTTGAGCCAAGAGCCGCCGGGTATCGTGTGGTCCAAGCCGGCGGTCTCCGGCAACACTTTCACGGCATATTTGGGGTTTGTTGCACGTTCCACCTAATGAGTTGGTTTGGGCTGACCAAATTAAATGCAATTCCACCAATTTGCAACATGCCCCACGCTCCCAAAATACATGGAACTTCGCTTTTTAGGATTCAAAACAAGATTTACATTTGTGATATGCAAATTCTGGACGGATTACTCGTATCGGGAGCCATTAAGGCCCAAATAAAACAGGAAGTGGAAGACTGGCAGGCGGCAGGCGGCAAACGCCCGCACCTTGCAGCCGTATTGGTGGGCAACAACCCCGCAAGCGAGGCCTATGTGGGCAACAAGGTGCGCACCTGCGGCGAACTGGGTTTCGAGTCTACCCTGCTGCGCTTCAATACCGATATTACTGAGGCCGAACTGATTGCCGAGGTGCACCGCCTGAACGACGACCCATCTGTAGACGGGATTTTGGTGCAGCTACCCTTGCCGAGCCATATTTCCGGCGATGTGGTCATCAACAACATCAGTCCCGATAAGGATGTTGATGGTTTCCACCCCATCACGCAAGGCAAGATGCTGCTGGGGCAGCCTTCGTTTCTACCCGCCACCCCATATGGCATACTACTGATGTTGGAGCACTACAATATCGACGTTACCGGCTTGCACTGTGTCGTTATTGGCCGCAGCAACATTGTGGGTACGCCTATGACGGTGCTGCTGAGCCGCAATGCCAAGCCCGGCAATGCCACCGTCACCCTCACCCACTCCCGCACCAAAAACCTGAAAGAAATCACCTTGACCGCCGACGTCATCGTTGCAGCCATCGGCAAACCGATGTTCGTAACTGCCGACATGGTTCGGCCGGGTACAATCGTTATAGATGTGGGTATCAACCGCATTGCAGATGCATCGAAAAAGAGCGGCTTCCGCTTGGTTGGCGATGTGGATTATGCCAATGTGGCTCCCCTGTGCAGTTACATCACCCCCGTGCCGGGCGGCGTAGGCCCCATGACCATCGTCGGGCTCATGAAGAATACAATGGATGCAGTGAAAGGTAAGATGAAGTAGTTTTTTCTCCCATAATATGTTCAGACTGCGGCCATGTGCCGCAGTCGCCGTTTTGGATGGGTTACAGTTTGCGATGGTTTCCGGTTCACAGGCAGCCCTGCTTCACTTCATGCCACCAGCGGCCGTAATTCCACTGCCACTCCTTGCCGTCCCAAATCCCGGTTTTGTCGAATTGGACCGACATGCGGACATTGTAATAGCACATGGCTACAAGGAACACCCCCAACACAAGCTTCGAAACCTTCTTTTTCGCCAAGGTTCGCTCTATGGCAACAGCCAACGGGAATGCAAAAACCGGATAATAGTCGATGTAGCACCGGTGTCCGTATGCAGCGCCGAAAAACCACGCCCACCAACTGGCGAAGGTGTAGGTGATGATGCAGAATAGCACGGACACGCCAAAAGCGTTTGCCCTAACATCTTTCCAATAGCGCACCAAGCCAACGAACAGCAACAGCAAAACCGGCGAATAGAGGAGCAAGCCGTTCTGGGTGTCAAACAAAACCTCAAGTAATTTGGGGTTGTTCCAGTAGCAAAACGTTTCCTGCCCGTAGCTGTACATCACCCAATGCCCCGTCATCTCCTTCCAATACAGCAATTGCGGCACCATGGGCAGGATAAACAGCGGGATGAGGAAGTAGCCCTTTTTCGCATGCGTACGCAGAAACGCCCACCTTTCGAGTAGCGCTTCCTTGGAATTGACCATAAAAAACGGCACAAAAAGCAGGAATTCCACATTGGTGGGCCTGATGAGCACCAACCAGCCGGATAGTAGCGCGATGCCTGCCGTTTTATGCCACCTGGGGTTGTCCAAAAACGACTGGAACAAGTAGAGTATCCATGCCGTGAGCGCAAAATCGTACACATGCGCCATGCCCACATATTTGGTGGCGTAATGAAAATAATTGGTGCCTAAAAACAGGCATGCAGCAGTGAGCCAAGCCGTAACCCGGCGGAAGTGCCGTGTCAACAGCTTTACCAGCAACATCATCCCTATCGTGGTCCATACTGCGCAACATAAGCACATGGCGCGGTAGTACCACAATCCGTACCCGGTTGCGGGCAGGCCAACCGCCTTCGTAATGCCACCCGCAACGACAAAAAACGGCGCAAAAAAATAGGATAATCCGCAGGTGTATTTGGAGTACTCCTCATTCAGTGCATTGCGCCTCAGGTCGGAGGTGCGTAGCTGGAGCGTGTGGCAGCTATGGTCCACAAACACCATGGGGAGGTAGCAGTAATATCCCTCCACATCGCCCCAAATAATGTGGTCTTGGCTATACCGGGTGCGGTGCGATGATGCGAAGTAGAACACCAGGACTGCTGCAAGCCCGAACGCAATTTGTTTGGTGGTGAACTTCATAGATGGATGCATGTCCGATAATCCTGTTTGCAAGCGGAGTGGGAAATAGACACCCCGCATTTCAGCCCATAAACGTTGGACGACTCCACCGGATTGTCCAAAAATACCTGTTTTTCGTAAACCTGGGTATAGGCTCAATCAGGCCTGCGTTGAATTGCACGGCTCCGCCATTTCCCCCAAAATCGGGCGGGGTGTCCCACCAAGTAGGGCACCCCGCCAAAAAAACAATTTCGAATCGGCATCAACGCCTCATCACCACGAGCTTGTCGCGATAGGTGTGCGTGCCGTCGGTCACTTCAACAATGTAGGCCCCTGCCGCAACGTCCAAACGGTCGACGGTGTAGGTGTTTTGACCCTGCTGAACCGTGGTTTCAAAAACCTTGTTGCCCGTGAGGTCGGTTATCGTCACCACCAAGCCATTAGCCGATTCCGGCAAGGCTATGGTAACCATCCCGGCAGTAGGGTTGGGATAGAGCTTTATGGCACCTGCCGATATGATTTCGGGCACGCCGTTAAGGCTGTCGCATTGCGCCTTGGTATACACCGCAACCACAATCGTTGAGTCGGAAGACCCGCACGAGTTGGATATCGTGTATTTCAAAGTATCCTGCCCGGGAGCACCAACCAGTAGTAAACCCGTGGGCAAAATGGTGTCCATGACGTTGGATGACGTCCACACGCCGCCGCCGGGTATCCCATATAGGGTGTCGGGTGTCTCTGTGATGCATGCCCTCGACTTACCCGAAACCGCAGTAACCATCGGTGCCTGCAACACGGATATGCCTATTGCGGTAACCGCCGTTCCACACACATTGGTGACCAAGTATTTAATGCTGTCCAAGCCGGCAGCAATACCTGTAACAACACCGGCCTCAACCGAGGCAACCGCCAAGTTCAGGCTGTTCCAATTGCCGCCAGCTACACTGTCGGAGAGGGTGAGCGTGCTTCCAACACATATCGAGTCTACCGGGCCGGTGATGGTGCCTGCCGTCGGCATAGCGATGATGGTCACTGCGACCGCGGCTCGGGCCGTACCGCAGAAATTGGTGACCAGATAAATCAACGAGTCGGTACCTGCCGTCACGCCGGTGAGGGAATCGCCGCTGAGGGACGCATTGCCGGAGGATGTGGTCCAAGTACCGCCGGGCACACTCTCGGAAACCGTAATGGTGGCACCCATGCACACGCTGCCGGCATCAGTAATGACACCCGCTTGCGGCAATGGTTTCACCAATATCGTTTTGGAGGCGGTTGTGGTGCCGCAATAGTTGGGGAGGCTGTAAACTACGGTATCCTTGCCTACTGCCGCACCGGTCACTACATCGCCCGAAAGCGACAAAACGGCATTCGTTACTGTCCAAGTACCCCCGGCTGTCACCCCGGTAAGGGTTTCGTTTTGCAACAGGCAGATGCTGTCCGGGCCGGTAATCGTGCCGGGATTCATCGTGGATATGATGTTTATCGTGAAGGTGGATGTTGCCACACCACAGTAGTTGGTGACCGTGTAGATAGCCGAATCCATGCCGGTACCCGTTGCAGCAACTATTCCGACACTGTCTATCGAAGCAATCGAGGGATTGGACAAACTCCAAACGCCACCCGTTGCAGTCTCTGTCAAGGTGAGGGAGGAACCCGTGCATAGGGTGTCGGTACTCGCCGTGATGATGCCCGATACCGGCAGGGGAAGCACCAAAATGGCGCTCTGGGCAATGCCCGACCCGCAAGCATTGGTGACGGTGAAAATTACGGTATCCAAGCCGCCGGTAATACCCGAGAGCACACCACCGGTCGATATTGTGGCATTGCCGTTGCTGGTGCCCCAAGTGCCGCCGGATGCGGAGTCTAACAGCGTAGTGCTGGAGCCGGCACAAACGGTATCCAAACCAATAATCGCGCCCACAGTGGGGAAAGGTGCAAGATGTAGGGTGGTGGTCACCGGCGTGCCGCAACCGGTATTATAGGTTATCGTGACCGACCCACCCAAAATGCCATGAACTATGCCCGATGTATTCACTATCGCAATAGCGGTGTCGCTGCTGGTCCAGATACCGCCTGCTGCTAAGTCAGACAGCGTAGTGGTTGCCCCCTCGCAGAAGGAGGTCGTACCGGTAATGCTGTCGGGCGCGGTCAAAACGCTGATTGCCAATTTGGTTGACGCTGTTCCACAGGCATTGGTGATGGTATATTTCACGGTATCGATACCCACTGCATGACCGGTAACGATACCCGTGACGGAGATTTTCGCAAGGGTGGTATCAGTCATTATCCAAGTTCCGCCCGTAGCCGAATCGGACAATGTGGAGGTGCCTGAGGTACAGACGTAGGATGGGCCGGTTATGGTTGACACCACCGGCGTGGTGACCACATGAATTAGGCGGGAGGCTGAACCCGTGCCGCAACTGTTGGTTACAGCATACTTGATAGTGGTGAACCCAAGAGCTACTGTCGATACGATTCCACCGGAAACCGTGGCTACGGCAGGCACGGTTGAAATCCACGACCCGGTACTGCCATCGGCGGTGTCGGTAAGGGTAAGCGTGCTGCCTATACAAACCGACATACTGTCTGTACCCGATATGGCTCCCGGATTGGGGAGTGCATTGATGGTGATTACCGTTGTTGCAACCGCCGTGCCGCAACCATTCACTACGGAATAGCGCACGGTGTCTATGCCGGCTGAATGGCCGATAACGGTTCCACCGGTCACGATTACATCTCCATTGGATGCACTCCAAGTGCCGCCAGATGTAGTATCGCTAAGCGTAATAGTGCCGCCCGCGCACACATTGCCCGGTCCCGAAATGGTGCCTGCAGCAGGTGCCGGACTTACCGACAATGTTTTGGTAGACATGCCGCATGCAGTGGTGTAGGTTATGGTGGCTGTTCCGTAAGCCCCGCCGGTAACAATGCCCGTGCTTATGGTAACGGAGGCGGTAGCAGGCGCGCTTGAGCTCCAGTTGCCCCCCGAGGCCGAATCGGTCAGGGTGATTTCGGTACCGAGACACAAGCCCGCAGGTCCCGAAATGGCAGAAGGTGTGGGTTGAACGGTGATGACGGACGTTGCCGCACAAGCAGAGCCCAGCAGGTAAGACACCGTGGCGGTGCCCGCACCGATACCGGTTAAATTGCCCGAAGTGTCGATTGTAGCAGTGCCGGTGCCGGCTACTACACTCCAGATTCCTCCGGTAGTGCCGTCGGCCAAAGTGATGGTGTTGCCGGTGCACAATGTAGCCGACCCGGTAATGGCTGCGGGGGCAACACTTACGGTTACGGTCTCGCTAGTCAAGCAACCATGCGGCAAAGTATAAGTGAGGTAAACCATGCCCAAGCCCACAGGCGATATTGTGCCGGTTGATGGGTCGATGGTGGCTATAGCGGTATTGCTGCTGCTCCAAGTTCCACCTGCAACCGAATCGGTAACGGTAGCCGTATTGTCGAGGCAAAGTTGCTGAGGGCCACCTATTACGGATGGCGCGGCATAGACGTCTATAAAGTCGTAGGCCGAGCAGCCCGATGAAGTCAAGGTGTAGGTTATAGTGGCACTGCCCCCGGCAACGCCCGTAACCACGCCACCCGAAGTCACAGTAGCAACAGCGGTGTTCGAACTAGCCCAAGTGCCTATGCCGGCATCGCTGAGGGTGGCAGATGCGCCCGCACAGAATGCGGTGCTCCCGGTAATTACGCCGGGCATGGAGTTAACGGTGAAGACCAAGCTTGTAGAGCCACAGCCCGAAGAAAGCGTGTACGTCACGGTTACGGTGTCGGTCAAAATGCCCGATACCGCACCCGAGAAAGAGTCGATGTAGGCCACGGTATCGCGGCTGACGGTCCAATAACCACCTGTGGTGCTGTCAGACAAAGTGATGGTCGCACCGAGGCATACACCGGTTCCGCCCGAGATGGCTGCTGGAGGGGCGGTAACCGATATGGAGTCTGTCGTCAAGCAGCCTGCGGCCGAAGTATAGCTGAGTACCGTAGTGCCCGAAGCAATGCCTGTCGCAATGCCGGATGTGCCGATAGTGGCAACAGTCGGATTGCTGCTCGTCCATGTACCACCGCCCGATGCATCGGTATAGGTACCGGTGCTGCCACCGCAAATAACGCCTGGCCCTACAATGGATGCAGGCAAGGCATTGACGCTTACGGAGAAGGTTGTAGTGCAGCCCGTGGCCGAAGTGTAAGTAAGCGTAGCGCCACCAACGGCGTTTCCCGTGGCGACGCCACCGGCGTTGACGGGTAGGATGGTGGTATCGGAAGAACTCCATGTTCCGCCCAATGTCGTATCGACAAAAGTGGCGGTTGAGCCCAAACAGATATTGGCGGTGCCGGAAATTGAAGCAGGCAGCGGCTCGACGGTCACTGTAGTTGACGTTGCACAGCCGGTTGAAGCCAATGTGTAGGTGATGGACGGCATACCCGCAGCAACGCCGGTCACGTTTCCGCTGACGTCGACAGTGGCCATCGATGTTGAACCGGAGGTCCAAGTGCCGCCAGGAGTGCTATCGATTAGGGAAACGGTATTGCCCACGCAAAATGCGGAGGCATCGGCAATAATTGCGGGTAGAGGATTCACGGTTACGACCGATGAAGTAGAACAGCCCAAGACGGTATAAGTCACGGTGTCGGTGCCGGCACCGATGCCGGAGCATGCGCCCGAGGCGCTACCAATGGCGATACCCGTGGCCGTGGTGCTCCAAGTGCCACCCGTAGTGGAATCACTCAGCGTGGCGGTGGCCCCGATACATACGGTTGTCGAGCCCGAAATGGCGGCCGGCGCAGGATTGACCGTAAGCGTAATGGCTACGGGAGTGCCCGAGCCGCAAGGATTGGCTACCGTGATGAAACCGGTATAGGTGCCCGGCGCACAAGTGCTGAGCACGGTAACCGGAATCGGGGTTGTGGGCAGTGCCGTTCCCGTGGCCACGTTGGGCAAGCCCGCCGGACTACCAGTCCAGACAATGCCATAGGTGGTTGGGATATTGGAAGACGTATATGGCAATGAGGCATTGGTGCCGGCACATACCGCCGCCAGTGCACCAGGTGTTATGGCGGGGGCCGCAGTTACCGTGAAGAGCAGGGAGTCGGAGGTGGTGCCGCAGCCGGGGTTGGTGGCGGAGTAGATAATTTCGGTGGTGCCGAATGCTACGGAAGTGACCATGCCGGTAACGGCATCCACCGTTGCAACGGCAGTATTCCTGCTCAACCATCCGGTGCCCGTACCTACTGCCGTGGAATCGGAAAGGGTGACCGTGCCCGGCAGGCAGGTGGCAATACCACCCGTTATCGCGCCGGCAGGCGTATTCACACTAAGCGGCGCGGAGGCTACAGGAGCGCTCGTGCAGCCAACGCCCACATAAGTAACGGTGAGGCTGTAAATGCCCGCCGCAGTGGTATCGGGAATGGTATAGGGCTGTGTAGGGGTGGTGCCGGTTGCTGTGTAGCCTCCGGGACCCGACCAATTGTAGGAGACCAAGCTGCCGGTGCCGGCGGCTCCCGTAGCGGCAAGCGTAACCGCCGAGCCCACGCATGCAGGCGACGGGGCAACGGAAATGCCGGAAACTGTGGGCAAAGGATTGATGGAGATATTCACGGAATCGATGGCGGTAAAACCATTGCCGTCAGTGATGGAGACATAATAGGTGCCGGCAACCGTAGACGTCACAACTACCGTTGCACCGGTAGTTGCCGACAGCCCGGTAGCAGGCGACCAAATATAGGTAAATGGACTGTCGCGCGTGGCTACGGCAGTCAGGGTATCGGAGCCGGTGCAGGTTACCGTGCTTGTAGGATTGATGGTAACTACCGGCCCTTCAGTTGAAATACCTGTGACTTGAAACACCGAGTCGGTAATGGCGCCGGTAGTGAGCGTGTGGGTGGCCGTGTTGGTAGGGCCGTATTTGTTCCAAGGCAATGCACCGCCATATTCCCCGCCCGAGATGTCGGTTTCCAATCCTACCACGTCGCCGGGCACATAGGTGGCACCGGTTAC
>CAIVHI010000465.1 GCA_903905685.1 uncultured Bacteroidota bacterium
CAACCGCACATGGTAAGATGTGGAAAAGCTATCGGAAAGCACCTCGATTTGCGGGCCGTTGCACAAGCGGCTTACGTACGTACTGAAGCTGTCGGAGAATGCCGTAGGGTTGCCGAAACCCGCGCAAATCTGGATGTTTTTTAGGCATTTCCGCGTATACCCGCCGCCGTTGGTCGCCATGAAGCCGAAGTGCCCGGCACCGTAAATGGGAGAATAGGCCGTGATGACGGCAATGCCGCCATCATAGGATGCCGTTATATACCCATTTTCATAATCCACTACGCAGTGGTGCCAATTGCCATCCGAAAGGAACATCTGGCTATTCAATGGAGTTCCAAGCACAGTGTCTCCCGCAGTAGTACTTGAGGAGAAAAGGTAGCTGTCGGAGCTCATTTTTTTCAAGTAAATTTTGTTCATACACACGGTTGTCTGCATGGCAAGCGAGAAGCCGATAGAGGTATCAGGATAACCTAAGTCGCCCCCTTCATGGCTCGGGCTGCCCAAACCACTCAATCCCGAAGTAAGGAACCAAAACGTGAGACCGTCAGAACAGGAACTTTCACTGTCGAGGCGGAAGTCGAAAGATGCTGTGAAAGCCGACGCTGCACCCATCATCGTTACCGGAAAGCTGTTATAGAGATAATTGTTTTCGTCGTAATGACTGGTCGTGATGACGAACGTGTCCGCAAGATAAAATGCCTGCCCGGCGTGATCGGAGCCGTAAATCCACCCTACGGTATCGGAAGGGTAATTGATGAATTGGAAGCATTGGGCGTTAGCCGAAGTGTTGCCCAAGCATACGCCTACGAGCTGCGCAAGGATGAAAAGGTACTTTTTCATGAGGTTGTTTTTTTAGGCCGATAATCGGTTTGCAGCCTTAACACAATTCCCCGCAAATGCCTTTACTTCAAACGGCAAGGTAAAGTTAGGAGATTTGCCAATTGGAAACTTTTTCCTGAAAAAAAAACTTTGTACATAACGACATGCGATTGCGGTATGTGGGTGAGGATTGGGCATCCGATTGGTGAATCCCCAAATGCTTTTCCGATAAGCACCTCAGCACGGTTGCGGTTCGTCAAATCGCTCCCGCCAACTCCCCAAACAGGCGCACCACCTGAACCGCTTCCTTCACATCATGCACCCTCAAGATGTTGGCGCCTTGCTGTAGGGCGGCCATGTGGAGGGCGGTGGTGCCGTTGAGGGCACCTTCGGGGTTGACGTGGAGGGGCTTGCATATCATCGACTTCCGCGACAGGCCCGCAAGGATGGGGCGACCGCAAATGCGGAAGGTGTGGAGGCTGCGCAGCAGCGCGAAGTTGTGGGCTATGGTCTTGCCAAAGCCAAAGCCGGGGTCGATCACGATGTCGCGAATGCCGGCTGCTGCGGCATCGGCACAACGGCCGGCCAAGTACGTGCGCACTTCGGCTACCACGTCTCCATATTGCGGGTTGTGCTGCATGGTCTCGGGCGTGCCTTGCATGTGCATGGCTACGTAGGGCACCCGCAGCGCCGCCACCGTAGCCAACATTTGCGGGTCTATGTGGCCCGCACTCACGTCATTAACAATAGATACGCCTGCCTCCACGGCCGCCTTCGCCACTCGGGAGTGGTAGGTATCTATAGACAGCCAAGCTTGCGGAAACGCGCGGTGCAGGGCATCTACCACCGGTAATATGCGCTGCAATTCGGTCTCGGGGTCCGAAATGGGCTCGCCAGGCTTGGTGCTTGCCCCGCCAATATCTAGAATGGATGCCCCGGCTGCAAGCATGGCCTCTGCACGCGCCAACATGTCGGCCACCGAGCTACCGCGTCCTTGATCGTAAAAACTGTTGGGCGTGGCATTCAAAATACCCATCACCACCGGTCGCGACAAGTTGAGTAGGCGGCCGTGGGCGGAAATGGTGGTGGAAGTAGGAAAAAGCACGGGCTGGAATTTCTGGTGCAAAATTACGGGTGCGGCAGGCAAAAGGCTCGATATTGGCAAGAAAATGCGAGGCGGCCTAACGGACCACAGCGAATTGGCCCGAAAAAACACGGTTTTTTCGTGATTTTCGTCATCGAAACAGCCATTTTTGACCCATTTTACAGCCCATTAATGCTTATTTGCGCCCGAAAAGGCGGTTTATTTCTAAAATTTGGGAAACGTAAAATCGAAAAGTGTTAAATTTGCGGTCGGTAACGTTTAATTTAAAAAAAAATTATGCAAGAATTTGGAAAGAAGAACCCTACAGCCAATTTGGCCGACTTGGGTATCCATGCTGCTATAGCACATTGGAATTTGCCAGCTGAAGAACTTGTTCAAAAAACACTCGAGTTAGGACAAGGCGTTTTGAACGATACAGGCGCACTGTGTGTAAATACCGGAAAGTTTACGGGCCGCTCCCCCAAAGATAAATTCACCGTTAAGGATGCCATCACCGAAAAAAGTGTGGACTGGGGAGATGTAAACATTCCGATCTCACCGGAAGCGTTCGACAGCCTGTACAACAAGGTGACCAACTACTTCAACGGTAAGGAACTATGGGTGCGCGATTCTTATGCATGTGCCGACCCTGAATACCGTTTGAACATCCGCGTGGTGAATGAAACGCCTTGGGCCAACCTGTTTTGCAACGACCTGTTTTTGCGCCCCACAGAGGCCGAAATCGGCACGGCACAACACGACTGGCTGATTCTGCAAGCCCCCGGCTTCCTGGCCGACCCCGCAGTTGACGGCACACGTCAAGGCAACTTCACCATCGTGAACTTCACCCGCAAGGTGATCTTGATTGGTGGTTCGGCCTATACCGGCGAAATGAAGAAAGGCATCTTTGGCGTATTGAACTTCATTCTCCCGCACAACCACCATGTTCTCAGCATGCACTGCTCGGCCAACGAAGGCAAGAACGGCGATGTAGCCCTGTTCTTCGGCCTGAGCGGTACCGGCAAAACCACTTTGAGCGCCGACCCCGATCGTGCCCTGATAGGCGACGACGAACACGGCTGGGCCAAAAACTCCGTGTTCAACTTCGAAGGCGGTTGCTATGCCAAGTGTATCGACCTCAGCGAAGAAAAAGAACCCCAAATTTATGCAGCCATCAAACCGGGTTGCCTGTTGGAAAACATCAAGTTCTACCCCGATACCAATAAGGTAGACTATGCCGATGCTTCCATCACCGAAAACACCCGTGCAGCATACCCCATCGACTATATCAGCAACGCGAAAGAACCTTCCTACGGCGGCAAACCGCAGAATGTGTTCTTCCTGACTTGCGATGCATTCGGTATCCTTCCTCCAATTTCCAAACTCACCAAGGCTCAGGCCATGTACCACTTCATCAGCGGTTACACCGCCAAGGTGGCCGGTACTGAAGTTGGCGTTACCGAACCCCAAACCACGTTCTCCGCCTGTTTCGGCCGCGTGTTCCTGCCCCTCCACCCCACCAAGTATGCCGAATTGCTCGGTAAGAAGCTGGAAGAAGAGCATGTTAACGTATGGCTCATCAATACCGGCTGGAGCGGTGGCGCTTACGGCACCGGTAGCCGCATGAAGTTGAAATATACCCGAGCCATGATTACCGCCGCATTGAACGGCGAACTGGACAACGTAGCTTATGAAGCACATCCGGTATTCGGCGTATTGATGCCCGTTGAGTGCCCCAACGTACCTGCCGAAATCCTGGTTCCGCGCAATACTTGGAGCGACAAGGAAGCTTACGACAAGAAAGCCAATGAATTGGCCCAACTGTTCGTGAAGAACTTCGCCAAGTATGCCGACAAGGCCAATGATGAAATTCTGTCGGCCGCACCGAAGGTGATGAGCGTGGCTTAATTGATACCCATTTCCAAAAGCGAACGGGCGTCCCAA
>CAIVHI010000466.1 GCA_903905685.1 uncultured Bacteroidota bacterium
CTTGGTGCAGGAACCCCATGCCGCACTCTGGCAAAACGCCCCCGATTACATCACCAAAATTGTCAAGACATTCTCGGAGGAAATCGGCATGTACCGATACCCGAAGATTGTGGCTGCCGATGCCCGCGACGGTATGGAATACCCCATGCTGACCTTGGATGGTGGAAGCGAGCCGGGGTATCGTGGCTTGTTCATCCATGAAATCGGCCACAACTGGTTCTATGGGCAGGTGGGTAGCAATGAAACGTACCGTGCAGCTATGGACGAAGGCTTCACTCAATTCTTAACGTCCTACGGCTTGCGTAAGATAGATGGCGATACAGCAGTGGCCAATCCCCCGAAGTCTAACTATCGCAAACGCTTCACCGACCCCACCTTGGTGCTCGACCGCAATGTGACATTACCCTACACCATGGACGCCCTCAATGGCAACGAAACCGCCATCAACACGCACTCCGACGACTTTAACAGCGGCCTCAACCATGGTGGCGGTTATCGCGGGGTGTATTTCAAAACGGCCACCATGCTGTACAACCTGCAACTGGTTTTGGGTGATTCCTTGTTCAAGGTCGCCCTGCACCATTACTTTGAGCAATGGAAGTTCGCGCATCCCTATTTTGAGGATTTCAGGGCATCGGTCATTGCGTCTACCCACGTAGACCTCTCTTGGTTCTTCGATGAATGGTTTGAGACCACCAAGACGCTCGACTACGGCATAGGCCGTATCAAGCGCATCCAAGGCACCAACGACTATACCATTAAATTCAAACGTAAGGGCGAGATGCAGATGCCTATAGACTTTACTGCAACGGCCAAGGACGGGAAACAGTACAGTTTCCATATCCCCAATGGTTGGTTCCAAAAAGAAACCGAGGCTACCGTATTGCCGAAGTGGTATGGCTGGGGCAAGCTCAACAGCACCTATTCGGCCCGCGTCACAGTGCCGGGTGGATTGCATGCCGTCATGATTGATACCACATACAGGTTTGGCGACAGGAACCTGACCGACAATTACAAGACTCGCGGATTGAAATTGCTTCCTGCCGATGTGAAATGGCGCTTTGACGGTGGCGTGGCTCGCCCCGTAGACCGCCGTCATTACGACTTGGATTGGCGGCCCGATGTTTGGTGGAATGCCGTAGATGGCATCAAGGCGGGCATCCACTTCGAAGGTAATTATCTGTATTCCATCTATAAGCTTGATGGGTCGGTATGGTGGAACACGCATTTGCTGCAGGCCGCCGATTATCAACCAACGTTAGGTGAGGCGCAGTATGCCCACTATGCACCCATCAACTATACAGTCAACTTTGCTACACCGCTGATGTTGAGCATGCACAAGCTGCAACTACAAATCAACAGCCAATTCTTGGACGGCATCTTCAACCATAAAGTGGGCTTTTTGTGGGCCATGAACGACCGCAATACCGTCAGGTTGGGTGCGCAGGCCATGTGGGCCGCCAACGCCGAGGCGGTGAACTATCTGATTAACCCCAACGACTGGAGCTCCTTAGCCGCCAACCCCAATACGTCAATCAATGCGAACTGGACGCACAACTATGGCTACCTGGCCGGCCTGGGTCGCTTGAAGGTAGACTTGCGTGCGCCATTGCTCACCAACGGATTCAATTACTCCTATGTTCAGGCCGAGAATGTCAATTACACCCATATTGCAAAATTGGAGTTGCGTACCCGCCTGTTTGGCAGGTATGGCGGAGGCAATAGCGTGCCTTGGGAAAGCGGACTCTACTTGGCCGGTGCCAGTCCGGAAGATTTGCTCGACGACAAGTATACCCGCAGCCGGGGGTGGGCGCCGGGCGAGTGGGACGGTATTTCAGCCTACGACGTTAATCACTTTCAAGCAGGCGGTGGGTTGAATTTGCGGGGATATGCGGGCTATTTTGCGCCCGACTATCGGGGTAGTACGCTCATGGAAGGCTACAAGTCGCGCAGTGGTGCATCGGCCAATGCAGAACTGGATTTTGAAAATTACATCCCTTGGTCGCCCAAGCTGTTCCGCAAGTTCTTGCACGTCAATCTCTATGGGTTTGCCGACGCCGGCGTAACGGAGTTGAACAACTTCAGCTATGGCACCTTCTATAATGCGGTGCCTGTAGGTGGGTTCCTCGGCTCGTTTCATACCGATGCCGGCTTGGGTATGGCTTTCACCATCAAGAATTGGGGCGTATTCGATAAAGCCAAGCCGCTCACCCTCCGCCTCGACCTACCGATATTCCTGAACCGCTCCCCCTTCAACAATACCGACTATGCTACCGTAAGGTATGTGGTGGGCATCAATAGGGCGTTTTAGCGCTTTGGGTCTCGTTGGTGGGAAAGCTTCGGGTATTCAAGAGGGTAATGGCCAACGCATGAGACACCGGAATGCTGCGGGTCAGTAATAGTTGCCGCCGTTGATAACGTGTTTTTTGAAATAGTTGAAATTCAGTGCCCTGATGGATCTTTCCAAAAGAAGTTACCTCATCATTAACTGCGCGTCCGACTTAAAATAGGCGTTCGAGGGCATATGGGAATTGTATACGACACAAACGATAACCGACAATACAATGGCGGAGGAGAATACTAAAAAGAGTATTCGTATAGAGTGCTTCACGCCGCCAAACTCCCATCACGCTTAATTTTGGAGGTGATGTTTTTTTGTTCTTGGTCGGTCCTTTTGTCGATAGGAGGTAATTCCACCTCGGATATCTGACTGAATTTGGTGCCCGGCTGCTACATTTAGATTTGCCCTGTTTTCGTAATACTGTTTTTTCGCCTCAATCGGAATAGGCATTGTTTTGACAGACTTGCCGTCGCCGGTATTCCAAACTTTATCCCGCGGTGTAATGGTTTGGTGCGTCAACGTAGACAATTGAAATGCATGGAGGTATACTGATTTCAAGGAGTGGTTCGTATGGCCACCGAACTGCAGCAGTCAACGTCAGGCCATTACCCGAGTACAAATAGAAATGGTGATGGTGAAGACCTTTATCTGTGCAGACACCGCGATGCAGTACGTTGCATCAATATGGAAAGATTGCCCCCATCAATTCAAATTCGCTATCACGGTCTTTCTCACCAAGTTGCGCTGAGCCAGAAGGTTGTTGCCAGACATGAGCTTGTCTTCTCCAAACACCTGTTGTAGCTCCACGCCGGTGTTGGGGTCGTAGGCGGCTACTTTCACGGTACCGTCGCCCGTATTTTCAACGGTCACTTCTACCGGGTAGTTGATTCTCGGGTTGGGTAATGGACCTATTACCAGCTCGCCTATATTGATGATTTCGCTTTGCAGGTCTACATATTGCACCAATTGCAACACCATGCGGGTTTGGGTGGCAGTGCTCGTATAGTAGGTGCGCACGGCTTTGGAGGGCAGTGGCATGTTCTTCTTGATGAGGCAGTCAGTCTCGGGCTTGCGGGTCTGCGGGTTCAAGGTCTGAATGCCGATGTTGTAACCGGTTACTCCCCTAAATTCCAATGGAATGTCATATCGCTCGGCATCGCCCGACAGTTGCGCGGAGTGGATGGCGGCACCCATGGCTACGGCCTTCATCGGTTCATGCAGGAAAATCTTGTTGTCGGCATTGGTTATCACCTTCGACAGGCGGTCTTTGATGTAGGGTATCATGGCCGAGCCACCCACCAGCATCAACGCATCGATGTCCGATTCCCGCAGTCCGGCACCGTCTATACAACGCAGTGTCACTTCCACCGTCTGTTCAATCATTTGCCTGATGGCCTGTTCAAACTCCTTGCGGTATATCATGATTTCGAAGGCGTTGTTGCCTATCAGGATGGCTTTTTTCAGGAAAGCCTTGGAGGGCAGGGATAATTCTATTTTGATTTCTTCGGATATGCGCCGCAGTTGCAAGCTCGTGAGTCCGTTGATGGGTAGGTGGAAGCCGGTAGCCTTTTTGAATTGGTCCAGTATCATGGCCGATATCGCCTCGTCAAATTCCTTGCCGCCCATTTCAGTTAGGCCGTCTTTGGCCAATACATAAACCCCGTTGGCATCCATACTCAAAACCGTGGCGTCGAAGGTGCCGCCGCCAAGGTCATAAACCACCAAAACTTGGTCGCGACTGTGGTGGGCAATACCATAGTGTAGCGCCGCGGCTACAGGTTCCTCCACCAAGCCCAGCACCGGAATGTCGGCCATGGCCGCAGCATTCAAGACCGACTTACGCTGCAAATCGTTGAAGTGGGCCGGTACCGTGATTACGGCACTTTCCAGCTTGGAGCCCGTATAGCTTTCTGCATCGTTCTTCAACTTCTTCAGCACCAATGCTGCAACCGAATCGGGGTACCAAGAATTGGAAGCCGAGTCGATAAAAATGGGTTGGTTCACCCCGAAATTCCGTTTGAAGAACCGGATAACCGGCAATTCTGGATTTTGCTCGATGAGGGTGTCTACCAAGTAGCCCACAGATGCGCACTTATTCGAGATATTTACCGTAGAGGGCGTAGAGTAGATGTCGTTGAACATGCTGTCTGGCATCAATACCGGTGTACCGTCCGACTCCAAGTTGGAAATCAACGAAAAAGTGGTACCCAAATCTATCCCTGCCCTCATCTATCTGCCTTTTTTAGTTGTATGGCTACAGACTGCCTTAAATCTGCACGCACACGTATGAAATTACGGTGGAACGACTCCTTGGCCTTCAGGCCCGCCGCTATCTTTTTCTCTTGAACTTCAAATGATTGGGAGATTTTTTCCAACCTCCGTTTTTCGTCCTCGGCTTCGTGCTGCTTTTTCGACCCAAATTCCTTCAACGTAAAGTCTAGCGTATTGCTGTTTTGCGTGAGCTGCATTTTAATTTGGTCCGTAACCACCTTATTCCACTGCCGCGCTATTTCGCCCCCCATGCGCTTGGCTTCATTGGTGAGGTTTTCTTTGGCCTTCAAATATTCTTTCTCTCCCGCCTCCCTATACTCCTGTACCACCGACTTATGGATGTAGTAGATACAAATCCCAATCAGCACTATGGCGGCAGGGATGGTGATGTACCGGGCTTTCTCGAAATAGGAAAGCCCCAGCGACGATGCAAACAAGTAGAGCATGGCTTGATAGCTCTTCAAGGCATTGAAATATTCCAAGGGGCCTTGTTTGGGCAGTGCACCCTCATATATCTTGTCTATCCTGATGGAACTGTTCATAATTACCGACAACTGTTTGTCGGTTAGGGGTTTGAAGTTGAAGGGCACTTGCGGCAGGCCTTCTTTCTCTATACGCCGCTCCAAATCCTGTTGTGTGAGTTTGAATGCGTCTCGAATGGTGATGAGTTGGTCTTCGCAAAACTTGTTGATTTCGCCAAACACGCCATCCAAAAAGAAGTTGACATACTGCTCCGGAATATGCAGGGAAATGGTTTTGGTCTTTTCGCTTTGGGCCAGTTCGGGTAAGTCGGCCAGCAGCCGGTCGGTCACTTGCGATAGCTGGCCGGTTTGGGGACGCAGGTAGTTTTCGAACCCGTCGGCAAGGCCTTTTTCCAGCATAGCCATTTGCTCCGTCAGTTCGTTTCGCAGTTTCAGGATGGTTTCGCCCACAGAACCTGCCGAGCCGCCGCCGGGTTTCGGGCCTTGTTGCCCTATAGTGGCTTTGCGCCCCGTTAGGAGCCTGTTTTCCTGCTCCAGAAGCATGGAGAACACGTTGTATAGCGACTCTATGGAGTTCAGCGCATTATAATGCACCAAGTTGTGCATTTTGTGCAGGAATTCGGGGTGGTCCAACCTGCCTATAAAAGATGTTGAGGGTAGGGTAGCCAGCGTATAGTTCTCTACATGCAACACACCGCCAATGTGGTCGCCAGGCTTTAGGGTGTCGGCCGCAATACCGGTCTCAGATAAGAGGATGATGTAGGGGTGAACCGAGGAGTAAGCCAACAATTTGTCGGCAAAGTCGGGGTCGGCCAAATCGGAGGCACCAATAATGCCGAAGAATACCACCGGGCCGGCATCTCCCAATTGTGTTGCCGTTATATTCTCGAAGGGCGCTATTTCAAATACTGCTAGGGCGTCGCCGGCATGAGCGCTCTTCTCAGCCGTTTCTCCAGGCACCAATGCAGCACCCGTTATCCAAGCGGTAGCCTGTTCAAAAAAGGAACGGTCTACACCCGGCGTGTAGGAAATCCGGAATTTGATTTTCGACAGGTCGTTCTTGTAGGGCAACTCCCGCATGGCGTCGGCAAATTGTTTCGACTGGTTGGCCATGCCCGATTCGGCCACGATATTGGTCAGGTCGGCAAAAAGCGATTTTACCTTTTGGTCGTTGATTTGTTCTGACATCATTGATGCGATTAAGGGTGCTGAACTACGAAGCCATCAGGCTTCCGAATAACTTCAACTCGCTGCAGCCTGCCGGGCCGTAGCAGGAAGGTCAATATTTCAGGATTTTCTTTTTGAGTTTCTTGTAGTCTCCGTCGTCTTCCAAGTTTTTAACCAAGAACGGGTCGCCATTTACTTTATCGAGGCTGATGTTCTTTTCGAAAGCCGCTTTAAAGGCGTCAAGATACTTGGTTTTGTCACTCGGGTTTTCCAAGTAGGCCACTTTGGCCATGCCCAAGCAGGCTTCGGGGTCTGCCGGATAGTTGGCTTGAAGGAAGCACGTTTTGGCCCTAGCGGCCTGGGCCTTCATGCAAAGCGCATTGCCGAAATCTATATAGAAGCTGTTGATGGTTACGCCTTTCTTCTGCTCAAAGCTGTCCATGTCGGCCACGGCTTGGTCGAAATTGCCACTCAGGTAGTTGCATTTGCCTCGACTCCAAAATGCGGCTATCGATTGCCCACCTTTGGCATCTATGCTCCGCGTAAGGTGCTCCATGGCTTTTGCATAGTCTTGTTTGGTGATATACAAATTGCCCAATTCATAGTTGAGGCCGCAATTGTTGGGGTCGTAGGTGAGTGCCGTATTGATTTCGTTGATGAAGATTTCCTGAGCCTCAGGTGTGCTCTTCTCCGACACCGCAACTTTGCCCTTCCAATAGTGTGCGTCGGCCGATTTGGGCGCCACCAGCAAGGCTCTTTCTATGATGTCTCGCGCTTCCTGATATTTTTTCTGCTTCACATAGATGTCAGCCAAGTGGGTGTAGGCGGGGATGAAGTTGTTTTGGTAGGCAATGCAATGGGTAAACGAGTCTATTGCCTCAGGGTATTGTTTCGAATCAAAGCTCTTCAAGCCTTTTTCGTAGGTCATTCTGCAAAATACGTCCTTCATGGTCGGGTCGTCTTTGTCGATGTTGCCTACGCAAAGGGAGTAATTGGTATAGGCTTTGTCAAAGTCGGGAATCGACTTCTGTTCATAAAATTCGGCGTAGGCTTTATATACCTCGGCATTAGATGGGTCGAGCTTTTTGGCGATATCCAAATTACGGTTCACATAGTAGTTGTTTTGCTTGCGCGTGTAGCACCGTGCCAAGCCCACATACAGGAATGGGTTGGCATTGTCGGCGGCAATGGCAGTTTGGTATTCGGCTATAGCTTGGTCGAATTGGCTCAGGTTGTAAAGGCCCTCAAGTTTCTTCGCCAAAGAGATTTTGTCGTTGAGCGCCAAAATCTTGTCTTGCAGGGTATTGTCGGTGGGTTGGAAAATGAACGCATATTGATAGGCTCGGCGGGCATCTTCATAACGGTGCTTTGATTCCAAATCGGCGCCCTTGGCCGAGAGTCCCCTATATAGGTCGTTTTGATACTCCATGTGGTTGGCATTCTTCATGCTGGAGATGAGGAAGGTCACTTTGGAGTCGGACGTGGCGGCGGTTTTTTTGCCGTCGCCGGATTCCTTGTAGGCCATATAGGCGTCGGCATACTTGGCCTCAGCGAGTGCATGGTCGCCTTTCCTGATGAGGTATTCATAATAATCATCAGACTTCACATCGGCCAAGTCGACCGTCTCTGTGCGGCCGCCTGTTACCGGTACATTGTAGGAGGCGTCGTCAGAGGCGATATTGTATGACTTTTCGAAATACATGCCTGTAATCAATGTTCGCCATTTATTGCCTTCTTTCGAGATGGCGAGCTCGGCCACCCGGTAGTTTTTGGGGTAGGGCTTCCCACTGCTATTGCTGCCATTGAAGTTTTCGGAATAGGCGATGCGCAAATATTCTTGGTCTCGAGACTTGGTGAACTTTACAGCCGAAATTTCGCGAATACTGAAGGTTACAAAAAACTCAGCAGATGTATTGGCTTTGAAACCATTTACAAAGTCGTTGAGATACGAATTGACCTCCACCTTCAGGTCCTCCGATGCTACCGTCTTGTCGGGATTCAGGTCGCTTTCCAGGTGTTGGGTTCGAGAGGTGAAAACGTTGTTGGGTGGGTCGAGCAGTTGGTTGATGATGCCGTTTTTGATGGCGGCTCCCTGGTCGGGGTCGGCTAAGATGTTCAACTTGTCGAAAAACGTCTGTAGGGTGGTTTTGGCTTTCAAGTTGATGTCGGCCGTATCGGTGGCCGAAAGGGTGAAGTTTTCCTTTTTTCCGGCATTTGCCGTGAACGCAAGTGCGGAGAACGACAACAGCAGCAAACCATAAGCCGCAGGTTTGCCTATAAGGTATGAATGCTTTTTCATGATGATTAAGGTAGAAGTATTAGTCCAGATGTAGGAGTTTGAGCTTGAAGGTGTTTTTTTCATCGGCCGTCATTTTTTTCATGTCGTTGATGAGCCAGCCACTGTTATACGACGAGCGCTCGAAATGTTCCACTTCGAACATGCGTCCGGGCATTTTGAAGAATCGGTATTTGACCGCACGCACATATTGGAATTTCAGTTTGCCTTGGGCTATCATCTGTACAAACTGCTTTACGCGGGTAGATGCTAGCGTATAGGGCTCGAAGAAGTAGGCCGGGTTGATGGTTGGAACCAGAATATTGACAAAGTCAACAAAGTTGACGGAGTTGCTGGAACTCGGGACGAATTTCGGATTCGGTATTATATTGCTGTTGTCGGGCAATTTCACGTTGCCCGTGTCTTTCAATATTTTGTTGTCGCCAATTCCCGCCACCATCCACTTGATGCCTTTATTTTCCTTCACAATGTGTAGAAATGCCGGTATTTCCACTTTTTGGCCTTTCAGCAGGAAAACGCAGGCCGCTTCGGCATACCAGTCGGTGTCGGCATAAGCCAATTGGAAGGGGTGGGTAGTGTCCAACACTGCATCGAAAAATCCCCTTAAATCCAAAGTGGTGTCATCACGCCACTTGTTGTTGTCGTGGTTGAAGAGGGATGCCAGCAATTGGCTTTTCGAAATGTTGTAGGGCTTGTGGTCGCGGTTGGCTTGGTCACGTAAAAACGAGTGCGGGTCATCATCAAACCGCTCAAAAAACTCGTCGATGGTTTTGACCTCATATTTTGCCAATTCATCGTTTCGCGAATCGTTCGAAATCCAGTCTTGGGCTTCGGCATGCAAGAAGCAAAACGAAAGGGCCAAGGAAAGTGCAATTGCGCGAAAGGTTGCCATATGACGGGTATTAGGTTTTGCGTATCGATGGTTGGCGGTCATTATGCTCTATTTATCAGGCGTGCTCAGCA
>CAIVHI010000467.1 GCA_903905685.1 uncultured Bacteroidota bacterium
ACCGCTTCTCCACCATCCTGCATGTCCTCTCCCCCGTCACCGCATTCACGGCCGCGAGGGTGTAAATGCCGGGGGCGAGACCCACCAGCGGCACAACCTGCTTCATTGCCGCCTCTGAGAGGCTGTAAACCACCTGCCCCACCGCATCAACAAGCGTCAGCGCACAGCCCCGCGCGCCCTCCAGCGTCACCGAAGTGCTCGCTGGGTTGGGATACAGCAGCACATGCATGGGCATAACGGCACCCATGCCGGTTGGGAACACATAAACGGTTGCAGAATCGTACGTGATGTTCCCGCACACGTCCAGCATCAGCACATAGGTGGTGGTGGTGTCGGGCAGCACCTTGAAGCCGGCCTTGTTGCTGTCTATAAGCACCCCGTTGGCATACCAGTAGCAGGGCAGGTAGCCGGTGGTGTCGCCCACCCATACGCTGTCGCCCATGGGCGTGGTCACCGCATCCGGCCCCGCATTCGCCGTGTCGTCTATGGCTATCACCGAGACGTCGTCGATGAGGTACATACCCCAGCCAAGTGCAGTTGAATGCCCGACCACGGAGTAGTTGACGATTTTAGCGGTCTGGGTGGTATCGAAGAAGTCGCCTATCGTAATGAATCTTTCACTTCCATTGGCGGTAAAACTCCCTCTAACGAGTGTCCACGTCGCCGTATCGGACAATATCGACGTATCGTTGAGTTGCGGTGTGACGTAGTTCTTCGGCCTCCCGCAATCGGTCGTCGTGTCGATACTTCCATCGTCCAAATATGCACCGATGTCATTTACCGCAAAGGGAGACCATTTGCATAAACTTGCATAAAACGAGACGCAATACGTCCGGCCTGAATCCAAAGGCCTGTACAGCCTGCCCTGCAGGTAGTCGTAGGTCACCCTACCCGGTTCGAAAACGCCGTCATCGTAAAAACGCATGTGCATCATGCCATGTCCCGAATGGGGATATTGGTAGTAATCTTGTCCTTTGGGGAAGGATACACCCAAAATTGGGATGGCGCATCCGTTTACATAGTCCGGGTAGCAATCGGGCAAAGGAAAGCTGTCAATGGTCCAAGTAGAATCCAAACTGTTCCATCCATAACATAGGTATGACTCATCATTGTTGTTCGGACAAGAGGTATACTGTTCAAACCCGGGATTCCTCACAAGGTTTGTCTGCCCCCAAACTTGGGGGCAGACAAACAGGAAAATTAATAAGAGCGCGTACCTCATAATACCGTGAATTTGATGATGGACAAAGACCCATTGGCGGTTGTGGCTTCGGGGCGCACGATGTGTACGCACCGGCGATGGTGGGGAATGATTGGAGTCTTCATACCCGGCAGATTTAGAAGTTACGAAATGGTGAATAACAGCATTGACGAGCGGAGAAGCCTTATGTTTACCGTTTTTGCAGCATAATGTGGAGCATATATTTCACCGTTATACCGTAACATTTTGCACACCAATACTTATCAAAGTGTTATCCTTCATAAATGTAACGGGCAACGTTTTCATAAAAAATTGTGGTGGGGGGGTATTGCTTTTTTGAAATTTTTTACAGTAGTTCTATTTGGAGCCTTTTTTGTCTCGAACACCAAATAAATGACGATTTCATGACAATAATTGACAGTCGTTTATGGAAATCGTCAAAAGCCATGAAGGCATAACGGCGTGTTTGCAAAACGTGTTGCTGCCCCCGGTAGGAAATTTCGTCGGCACCTGCCCCTCGGCAACAAGTAGGCCGTGGCCAACGATGCCAATAGCGGCCCGCCTACCCCGCCACCTTCAGCGACAACCCCAACTTCTTGGCTACCAAGCCGGTAACGCCGGTGGAGATGAGGACGATGGACAGCGTGCTGCACGGCATGAGGATGGCGGCATACATGGGGCGCAGCAGCCCTTGCGATGCATAATAGAGCCCCACGAGGTTGTACATGATGGAGACTGCAAAACACAGGTTGATGATGCGGCCCGATACCTTGGCCAACCGCAGTACCGCCGGCAGGTTGCCGAAGCGGGCGGCATCCAAGATGGCATCGCAAGATGGGGTGAAATTGTTGATGTCGTCGGCAAGGGTGATGCCCACATTGCTTTGCTGCAGGGCACCGGCATCGTTGAGGCCATCGCCTATCATCATCACTTTACGGCCGCCCATTTGCAGGTTTTCTACATACCGCAATTTATCTACCGGTTGTTGCCCAAACTGCAATTCGCTGGCCGAGCCGAACAGTTCCTGCATCACACGCCGCTGGCGGTCGTTGTCGCCGGAGAGCAAAGCGAGGCGGTAGCGCTGTGCAAGGCGGGGAATGAGTTGCGGCACCGAGTCGCGGAATTTGGAATGCAGGTGCAGTGCCGTGATTTTCCCGTTCATGTTCACATACACATTGGCCGGGTCGTCTTGGGCATGGTCGGCACCGGCAAAAGCTGCCGAACCCACCTTTACCATGCAGGTGTCGGTATGTGCCGAGAGTCCTTGTCCGGCAATTTCCTTCCAATCCGTTACCGGCACGGTGCGGCGAATGCCCAGCCATGCTGTCACGGTTTTGGAGTTGGGGTGGCGGCTGGGCTTAACAATGTTGTAGAGTAAGTCTTTTTCGTCCTCGGTGAGGTCGTGGCCCGAAGTGGCCACCCCGCTGCCCCCGCGGGTGATGGTGCCTGTTTTGTCGAACACGATGTCGGTCACATTGCGCAGTTGCTCAATCACGGTGGCATCCCTCAGAAACAGGCCATTGTTGCTGAGCACCCGCAGCATATTGCCATTGGTAAACGTGACGCACAGCAGCAGCGCACACGGGCAGGCCACAATCAGCATAGCCGATACCGAGCGGACGATGCCGGATGGGTCGTGGAACGCCCAGTAAGCCGCCGTCAATCCGGTGAGCGAAAACAAGATGATGGTGAAGTACTTGCTCAGCAGGTGCACCGCGCTGGTCTGGTCGTTGGTTTCGCCTTTGTCTTTAGTAAAGGCGTAGTGGTTCCACAGCGAGGTGAGGTAGCTGCCGGCCACGGGTTTCACCACTTGTAGGGTGATTTCGCCGCCGGTCTGTTTGCCGCCTGCATATACGGGAGAGCCTGCGGTTACCTTCACAGGCTCGCTTTCGCCGGTCACAAAGCTGTAGTCTATGGCGGCGGTGCCGGCGACGAGGATGGAGTCGGCGGGTACGATTTCGTCGTTGTGCAGTTGCACCACGTCTTTTTCTTTGAGGTCTTGCAGGCTGCGGCTTTCCACGCCATTGGGCGTAACCACATTCACCGCTATGGGGAAGTAGGACTTGTAATCCCTATGGAAAGAAATCGATTTGTAGGTGCGCTCCTGTATGAGCCTGCCCACCAGCATGAAGAAGACGATACCGCTCATGCTGTCCAGATAGCCCGCGCCCTTGTTGGCGAGGATTTCGTAGACGCTGCGCACGAACGTGATGAGGATGGCCAATGCAATAGGGGCATCTATATTGAGCATCTTCTGCCGCAGTCCCTTCCAGGCAGTCACGAAAAACTCGGAGGCACTGTAGAAAAACACCGGCACCGACAACGCCAGGTTCATGTAGCGGAACAAATCGGCATACTGCTTTTCGATGCCGTTAGACAGCGAGAGGTACTCCGGGAAGCTCATCATCATGATGTTGCCGAAGCAGAAGCCGGCCACTCCGAGCTTGTAGATGCGTTGCAGGTTGTAGGCCTTGGCCTTCTTCTGCTCGCCGTCTTCCAGACTGATGTAGGGCTCGTAACCGATAGTGGCCAGCAGCTCCACCAGTTGCCGCAGCGTTATTTTGGACCTGTGGAAATGGATGGTCACTTCCTTGGTGGTGAAATTGAGCCTGCTCTCCGTCACCCCCGTATTTACGCGCCCCAAGTGCTCCAGCAGCCACATGCACGAGCTGCAATGCACGCCCGGCAGGTAGAAGGTCACGATGGAGTGGTCGCCGTCGGTAAACTTATACAGGCGGCCGGCAATGTCGGCGTTGTCGAGGTAGGCAAACTTGTCCTTTCGGAGGGCGGGTATTTTGGTGAGGCCGGGGTGTTCCTGAATTTTGTAATAATCGCACAGGCCTTTTTCATTCAGTATCTCGTAAACGAGCAGGCACCCTTCGCAGCAAAAATTTTTATCGTCGGCTACAATGTTGTCGGCAACGCAGCGAGTACCGCAATGGTAGCAGATGGTGGCGCCTTTAGTGGTTTTGAGTTGTGGCTCCGCTATAGGAGCTTCAATCGGAGGCATGGATCTTTTTTTGTTTTTCCAAGATTTGCGGAATCAGCTCGGCTTCCTCGCGGAAGAACAGGCGGTGTATCAGCAGGTAAAGGTCTTCCATTTCCCGGCGCAGCAATTTGTAGCTATCCAATGCGGTTTCGTCGGAGTAAAGGGGGATGGCTATTTTGTTGAGGCGGTTGAAGACCTCGGTGGTGTGGTAGTGGGAGTCGGCAATTTCGCGCACCATCGAGCCGTGGCTGATGGCGCATTTGCCGGAGCAGTTCATGCAGTCGTGCCCTTCGGCCACCTTGCCCGATAGGCTTTCGAGATAGGGTTGCACCTTTTCAAGGCGGGTGAGGATGAGGTATTGCAATTCGCTCACCAAGTTGAGGCACAGGGATGTATAAACCGAAGTGACTCTGTAAACGTCTTCTTCCTTGAGCCTCAATGCCAGTTCCATGGCCCGTTGGCACCGGGCATCGGCATCGGCATAAGCATTCCAGTCCCACCTGTGGGTATGAGCAGCAACGGGTGCCGGAACGATGTTTTTGTAGTGCCCGCTATTGGCCATGTTTAGAACGTTGTAAAAGGCAAAAGTACCCGGGCGGCCATCGGTAAACAATGACGCCCGTCAGTGGTTGCGTGTTTTTTTGTTATTTGATGGTGATTTTGGGGGGAGGGCAAGGGCGTAGGAAAGCATGGGTTTGAGCCGGTCTATGTGCAGGCAGCATACAACTACAGGTGACGCGGCTAGGCGAGATCTGAGTGAAACCGACATTGCTTAGTTTTACGATATCTCCTCGCTTATTGGTTTTATTGGGTATTTTCGCACCATGTCCAGCCCGCGTAGCCGGATGACCCAAGGCAGCATTATGGTGCTGCCTTTTTTATGTGTGGCGTGCGATGAAGACGATGAACGGCCGACTTGTTACTAAAATTCAAGGAGAGGGTTTCCGCAGCTTAAATATTACGTACTTTCATAATAGCAGTCGCGCGGGGCGGCACCAACAATGCCGCCTCTTCTATTTTCGATGTTGCGGTGGTAACTTCAAATGGAAAGCCGTAGCAGCAGCATTCGGACTTTCTTCAGTTGGCGTTGGCTCGCTCTGGTTTTTGGAAGACATTCCATCGAGCATTAAAAGTTTCTTTCTACGTGGGACTTGCGGTTGCTGCACCGGTTGGGCAACACTAATCCTGTTGCCTCTTCTTTTCTAGGTCGGCTTCGGTTTTCAAATACCCCGAAAAACTACATACTCCCCCAAACACCATAGCTTTGCATCTTCAAAAAACACAGGTATATGGTCGCATTCTTGGGTATGGGCTTGCTGGGCTCCAATTTCGTAAAGGCACTCTTGAACAAGGGGTATGGCGTAAATGTTTGGAACCGCAGCCCCGCACGTGCGCAGGCATTGCAACCGCTTGGCGCACATGTATTTGCCACTGCTGCCGATGCCGTGGCGGGTGCCGACCGCGTGCACCTTACCTTGAAGGACGATGCCGCAGTGAATGAGGTCTTGGCGCAGGCCGAACCCGGCTTGAAAAAGGGCTGCATCATCATAGACCATACCACAACGTCGGCCGAAGGCGCAGTGGAGCGCACTGCGGCTTGGGCAGCAAAAGGCTTTACTTACGTTCATGCCCCGGTGTTTATGGGGCCGCAAAATGCATTGGAGAGTACCGGCACGATGATGGTATCGGGCGACCCTGCAATACTGGCCGACATAGTGCCCGAATTGGAAAAAATGACCGGCAAGGTGTTGAACTTCGGCACCAAGGCCGGCACCGCCGCAGGCATTAAGTTGATTGGCAATTTGTTCTTGATTGCCATGACCGCCGGCGTTAGCGACGCGCTCTCGTTGGCTACCGGATTGGGTATTGGTGCCGATGACGTGGCGACCCTGTTTGCCTCCTGGAACCCCGCCGGCATGCTCCCCGCTCGACTCCAGAAAATAACCTCGGGTTCGTTCGACAAACCTACCTGGGAATTGAACATGGCCCGTAAAGATGCCCGCCTCATGATGGAAGCCGCAGCCGCCCACCACAAAACCCTAACCGTCATTCCACCCATTGCCGCCCATATGGACGCCCTCATAGCCGAAGGGTTCGGGCAGTATGATTGGACCGTGATTGCCAAGGATGCGCTGGCGTAGGGGCTAATGTTTACCCGCTTATCGTGTCTCGTATATTGGTTTGATAAAAGCTATTCTACCCAAATTTACTAGTCATGAACAATCCCCCGCCCTTCAAGTACAAAATCATCAAAACCAACGAACAATACACCCAGTATTGCAAGTTACTGGAACAGCTTCTGGAAAGTGGCTCTCCCGAGGTTGTGGACGAGGTCGAGCTATTGACCTTGCTTATTGAAAAATGGGACGACGAACATAATTCGCACTACGACATGGACCCGATAGCCGTGTTGAAACACCTGATGTCGGAACATGGTTTGTTGGCGAAAGACCTGTCCGGCATTTTGGGGGTAGGCAAGGGCTTGGTGTCCGACATGATTAATTATAATAAAGGACTTTCCAAGGGGGCCATCAGGGTACTGGCTGCCCACTTCAAAGTATCGCAGGAATTATTTAACCGCCCTTATTTGCTGACCATCCCTACCGCCGCTAGAAATCGGCCGGCAAAACTCGAATAGTATCGTGGGCCGGCCAATTGCAGGAGTCTGGTCAAATTCGGCACCAATGTCTACTTTGCAATGAGCACAGCAGCCGTATTGCCGAGCCACTCTTGACATCTTTCTTTACTTCGAGTTACGATTGCCTAAATTCCTAATGTCACGACACGGGCTGCGGGGTGGGCAACGATGGACCACCCAAACCCCCGCACCTGAAAAATACAATATATTTTCATTATTGCGAAGTATAT
>CAIVHI010000468.1 GCA_903905685.1 uncultured Bacteroidota bacterium
ATCTCCTTGATGGTGTCCACGTCCACACCGCTTTTTTCGGCTATCCTTGCCAGTAGGTCAGTTTGCTTTTTCGCCTCTTGCCGCAATTGCCGCAGGTTCCAAATAATGGCCTGCCATACGTAAATCATCAGCACAATTATCGGTAAGGCGATGAACCCGATAACTTTGATTAGGTCGAAAAGTTCTAATGGTATCATACCGTTTCGTTTATTGGAAGTAGGAGCATTTTGGATTCTTCCGGTTTTCCAACCTGCGTTGCTCGATTCGCATCGCGCTTGCCAACTCGCATACGTTTCGGTATGTGTTTCATTACCAACGAGCGTGTTTGACAAAGTGTTTGAAATTTACAGTTGCCATCCTCAATACCATTCGAAAAAAAACTTTAAAAATCCCCCGAAACCTGCTGTAGTAGCTGATTTCGGGGGATGGAGCGGAAGACGAGATTCGAACCCGCGACCCTCAGCTTGGGAAGCTGACGCTCTACCGGCTGAGCTACTTCCGCAAATCATGTTTGCAGGGGTAAAAGTAAGGTTTTTCGAGTAATTACGTCTCACTGTACCCAAATCTGCCGCAAAAACAGTCGGGGACTTTATACAACAGATAGTGATACGGCTCCTGGTACGTGCGAATCAGCACTCTCGCAAAATGGGTTTAACTTGCAGTATGAATGGGAAAACGGCAAAAAGACTCCCTTGGGGCCTCATCTATCTGCGCCTATTGCTCGCGCCGGTAGCAATGCTGTTTGGCCACTACGGCATATTGGGTGCCCCTTACATCCTCTTATTGGCGGTGGCCGCCGCATCAGATTACTATGATGGCGTGCTTGCCCGCAAGCTCGGGGTGGAAACCGCTGAATTGAGGCAATGGGACAGCATTGCCGACACTTTTTTCTTTCTTGGTGTACTTGGCGGAATTTGGCTGGCCTATCCCGAAATCTATAAAACATATGCCTTGGGCATCTATGCCATTTTAGGTACAGAAATGTTGCGATATATGGTTGATTGGAGTAAATTCAGGCGGGGGGCCAGCTACCATGCCTGGAGTGCCAAGGCATTTGGCGTCGCATTATTAGCGGCCACCATCGCTATCATGGGCTTTGGGAAGGCGGAGCCCCTATTCCCGCTGGCGCTCGCGCTCGGCATCCTATCGGAGGTGGAGGGACTCCTGATGTCGCTGGTTTTAAAGAAATGGACGTACAATGTGAAGCATTTGGGGGTGGCGATGCGGCTGAGGCGGGAATGACGGTGGTGGCTGGCCCATGGGTGAAGTTGATGGGCTCTACCCTCCACCAAATTTTGAGGGCTCCACCTGCCGCCTGAAACCGGCATTTCCGACAGTTCCTGCTCCGCCGGAGGCGCTTGCCCACAGCAATCGCCACGGACGCACCGACGCTTGGCTAGCGTCCGGCCGACACCACCTGTACCCCCAAAAACTTGCCCGCATCAACTCTTCATCTTACCTTTCCCTCCCCCCATGCTCCCGAACTTCGACCACATCAAATTGCTCCTCGACGAAAAGGCCGATTTGTATGAGCAACCCCGATTTATAGAGGCCGACCCTATCGCGGTGCCGCACCAGTTTGCAGCCCGTGCCGACATTGAGATTGCAGGGTTTTTCGCTGCGGTATTGGCTTGGGGCACGCGCACGTCCATCATCAACAGTGCCAACCGTATTCTGAAGTTGATGGACGACAGCCCGCATTCATTTATTGTTGGGCACCAAGACACCGACCTTAAACCGTTCGTCCACTTCGTGCACCGCACCTTCAATGCTACCGATTTGCTCTATTTTATTGAGGTACTGCAACAACACTATCGGCAGCACGACAGCTTGGAAACGGCCTTTACCGGCACCCAAGCGAACGATGCATATAATGTGCTCACCGGTTTCCACAACTATTTTTTCTCGTTGGAGCACCCGGCACGCACCCGCAAGCACATCGCGACCCCTGCACGCCATTCGGCCTGCAAACGATTGAACATGTATTTGAGATGGATGGTGCGCAGCCCGGCCCGAGGGGTAGACTTCGGCCTGTGGAAAACCCTTGACCCGGCTATGCTCATATGCCCGCTTGATGTGCATGTAGCAGCGGTAAGCAGGCGGCTTGGGCTTCTGGAAAACGTGAAATCGGATTGGAAAAACGCGGTGAACCTCACCTGTCAATTGCGGCTCATGAACCCGGCAGACCCTGCCAGATACGATTTCGCATTATTTGGTTTGGGGGCAGAAGAAAGGCTGAAATAGATTCCAGCCTTTACATCAAAAACTGCCCATAAATGGACTATCCGCCAGGCGGCTCCTACCATTTTTGCACATTGAAATACCCATTGGTGACGTTGGCGACCCTACCGATGGAATCTATGGCTTCGAAGTAGAACTTGCCCTGAATATAACCCGGAACGCCAATTGCAAAGGTATCGCTACGCAAAATTTGCACGGCACCGGTGTTCCAGGGTGCGTTGTAGGTGAAGTAGCGCAAAGCCGTCGGACCAGTCATGCTGTCGGCATACATGCAGTACTGGGAGCCATTCCTCAAACCCATGATGTAGTAGTTGTTGGGATAGATGTTGGTAAACCAAAATGAAAGCGTCTTTTTCCCGCCGGCATTGCCGCTGAAATAATTGTAGCCTGCACTGTAGGTAAAAACGATGGAACCTGCATCGGCCACCCAGGGGGTGCCGTTGATGGTAGCGCTGATAGGACCGGAACCCGACCAATCGAACGTGGGCGTTTTGGTACTCAATGGGTTGGAACTGTTATTATTATTCGAATTAGGACTAACATTATAATTTCCGCTGGAACAGGAAGTTGCCAAGGCTATTACGGCAAGGGCAAGTATAACCCCCAATGAACGACGCATATGGTTTATATTTGACGGTAAAGTTACGGGCGTTTTAAGTTATTTTGCCAATAAATTGCAGGTGAAATTGTCATTTTAAAGTAATGTGTAGGACTATATTTCTTTTGTTTAACCTGCTGTTAATCCGATGTTTGCCTGCGGCAGCACAAATGGTGGCCGGCAGGGTATTGGATAGCAGTTCAAAATCGCCGGTGCCGTTTGCTACCATTCGCTTGGGCAAAACCCCCAATGGCTTATTTGCCGGATTGAACGGCGAGTTTTCTTTCGACCTTTCTGCATACCCCAATATCGACTCCATTACGGTTACCTGTGTGGGGTATATCGCGGCGACCCAAGCTTTAAAGCCTGGCACCAACGTTGTATGCTTATCCCCGGCCGATGCCGCTGCGGCCGAAATCACCTTCACCCCGCCCTACCAAAAAATACGCCGAATATTGAATGCCGCAATCAACCACAAAAACCAGAACAGCCCAGACCGGTATAACGACTACCGCTGCTACATGTACTATAAGATGACTGCCGATGTAGCCCAGAAAACGGTCAATTTGGACGGAGGCGATTCCGCAAAGAATTTGGCACCGAACGATGGACATTTGCTGCTTAGCGAAACATATAGTGTCCGCCATTGGCACCGCCCGCAGCAGTTGCAGGAAGTGGTGGTGGCATCACGTTTTTCCGGCTTGCAAAAAAGCATATTTACCGGGTTGGTTACCGATGTGCTGCCGTTTCATGCCTATACCGACTACTTGAAACTCAATGGCAAAGACTACCACAACCCCGTAAGTAAAGGACATGACGACTACTATACGTTCAACCTATCCGACGAAGTGGTTCAAGGCACCGATACGCTTTGGGTACTCAGCTTTGTACCCAAGAACGACCCGAACGGACTGAGGGGGCGAGTGGCAGTTTCGTCTAATGGCTATGCCATCAGCTCGCTCGTGGCCCATGCCAAAGACACTATGCTGCAACTCAACGTAGGCATAGAGCAAGCCTATGGTTGCCTACCCACGGGTGCGGGCTCCAAATGGTTCCCCAAGCAATTGAACTACAATATAGTATGGCTGCAAAAAATAAACGGCAAAGAGGTACTGCTGAAAATGACCGGTTATGCGCAGACAGATTCGGTGTCGTTTGAAGCGGAACCGGACTTTGCGTTCAATAAAGCGCATACGGTAATTCAGGAGAGCCAAACAGGCCGTGCCAACGATTCCTTGCTGGCATTGTTGCGCCCCCACCCGCTGGAATGGAAGGATACGATTACCTACCGGTCGATAGACAGCCTTGGTAAAATCCAACATCTGGACGAAATCATGAACCTGCTGTCGGAGAGCCCACTATGGAAAGTGCCCGTAGGGTATTTGGACGTAGACTTGAAACGGACGCTGGGCTACAACCGGTTTGAAGGTTTACGCTTGGGTCTTGGGTTGCAAACCGGCGACAAAGTCTCCAAATACCTTTCTATAGGTGGCTATGCCTGTTACGGCTTTACGGATGCGAAATGGAAATATGGGGCATTTTCGGATATCTACTTCGATCGTTTCAAGGAACATTCCTTGACACTTGGATATAGCGATGATGTTCGAGACCCGGGACGGCTGCATTTAAGCCCTGATTTGGACAAGAATTACCTGAACTCCTACCTCCTCTGGCGGGTAGACAGGGTGCGCGAGGCTCAACTGTCTACCTTCCACAAGCTGGGCTACTGGACGGTTGCTGTGCAGGTAACGAGGGATTGGGTGGTGCCACAATACAACTACCAATGGCTGTATGGCGGTCGGCAATACACCTCCTACAACATTGCAGAAGCAGGATTGCAATTACGATACGCATTTGGCGAGCACACGGCGCCGTTCTTCAACCGTTACTATGCGGTCTCCTCGCAGTTCCCGGTTTGGTATGGCAAGCTGGCGGCAGGTAAAATAGACTCCGGAAATATGAAGCTTCCGTATGTGCAGGCCTCCACTGCGCTATTATGGCACAAACACATCAACCGGCTGGGCATGGAGCACCTGCTGGTGCAGGCATCCAAGTCGTGGTCGGCCTACCCGCTTCCGCTGGGCAAACTCTTTGCGGCCAACGGTTATAACTACAAGGGAGCCAATACCGACCCATCGGTATATACGTTTGGCGGCATGATGACGATTACGCCCTATATGTTTTACACCGATAGGTATCTCAACCTGATATACCGCCACGACTTCGACAAAAAGCTGTTGAGGTATGCGGTAGACGGCTCTAGCCTAAGTTTTGCACCTTATGTGTGTCTGCAATACAACCTCATTTGGGGCGGGCTTCAGCACCCCGAAAACCAGCAGGGTGCGGCATTTTCTGTCCCCTCAAATCCTTACTCCGAAGTTGGCGTCATCCTGAAAGACTTGGTGCGCATCAAGTGCCTGAACCTTTACTACCTGTGCCTCGACTTGGGTTGTTTTCAAAGCCCGACGCCATCCAACGGTTCGGGCAATGGCCCTAGGCTGGTCTATGGGGCGTCTCTGGATTTATAACATCAAAAAGATTTCGGTTGCCGTGTCTACTATGGCGTACTGCGCTAATTGTTTGGCGTAGAAGGCCTCCTTGCCGGAGTCTACCTTGATGTGCAGGTGTTTGTAAGGATTATGGAGATCCACCAAATGGAATTGTGCCTCAAATTCAAACCAATCTTGCTGGGCAGAAACCCCAAATGTATCCAATGCCACGTGGAATGTCATTTGCGTGCCGGTATCCGCTACTTCGGCAACGCCAAGCAGGTAACCCTTGGCTTTGTATATACCCAACACATATGCTTGGCTATCTGTGGGAACTACTGCGACGTAACTAAACCCGTTAACCGACAAGATAGGATGGTTTAAACTGTCGAACAACGCCGCTGCGGTTTGGAGGCTCACGGTATCCCGAAGCAACACATCTACCGTCGCAACCATGGGCATACCTCCTCCACAGCCCACTCTCCCTCCACACGGGTTATTGCCCGATTTTGAACAAGATGCCGTGGCCAGCAACAGGCAAACTATGCATAGAGACAGAGATGCGTTTTTCAAAACAGACATTTTTAACAAAGTGCAGCAAAAACCAAGCCAAACTGTCAGGGATACGGCCCGTTGGGTTAATGCTTGAAGTGGCGGGTTGCGGTGGTGACCATCACCATGCCGTTCTCCTTGCAGAAGTTGATGCTGTCATTGTCGCGCATCGAGCCTCCGGGGTGAATCACTCCAACGATGCCAGATTCGTGTGCAAATTTTACGCAATCGTCGAATGGGAAAAATGCGTCGGAGGCGAACACGCTTCCCTGCAAATCGAAGCCCATTTGTCGCGCCTTGGCTACCGCATGACGCAGGGCGTCTATGCGGCTGGTTTGGCCGCAGCCCTTGCCAATCAACTGTTTGTTCTTAACGATGGCTATAGCGTTCGATTTAAGGTGTTTGCATACAATGTTGGCGAATACCAAATCGGCATGCTCAGCAACACTGCTTGTGCGCGCACCGCGCTCCGACCATTCCAAGTATTGGGCATTGTCAGATTCCTGAACGAGCACACCGTTGAGGATATGCCTATACTCTCCATCGCCCACCATTTGTTGCTTCTGTTTCAGGATGATGCGGTTTTTCTTGGAGCAAAGCAGCGTCAATGCATCCTGAGAAAATGCAGGAGCGATCAAGACTTCGAAAAACAGTTCATTGATTTTGGATGCCACGTCGACGGTTACTTCCCTATTGGTGGCCAGCACCCCACCAAAAGCGCTCTCGGGGTCGCCGGCGAGGGCATCGGCCCAAGCCTCGGCCAGTGTTGCACGCTCGGCAATGCCGCATACATTGGTATGCTTGGTGACTGCGAATATTGGATTTTCAAACTCGGCCACCAACCGGCACGCCGAATCGATGTCTGCAAGATTATTATAAGACAATTCTTTGCCGTTCAGTTTATCGAACATTTGGTTGATGTCTCCGTAGAATGCGGCCGACTGGTGGGGGTTTTCACCGTAGCGCAAATTGTAACGGCCGCCAACCGACAACCTGAATTCGGGTTCATGGGTGCCTTTATTGAAGTAGTCGGCAATGGCGATGTCGTAATGGGCGCATTCGGCAAAAGCAACGGCGGCAAAGGTGCGGCGCTCTGGGAGCGACGTATTCCCGTTGCCGCGCTCCAGCATTTCGAGCAAAGCAGGGTATTGTTTTTTGGACGCTACAACGCACACGTCTTCGAAGTTTTTGGCAGCCGCCCGAATGAGCGAGACGCCGCCAATGTCTATTTTCTCGATGATTGTCCTTTCATCGCTCGTCTGCTTCAAGGTTTCTTCAAACGGATAGAGGTCTACAATCACCAGGTCGAAAAGCGGGATGTCGTAGGCCAAAACATGTGTTTCGTCATTGGCATAACCACGGCGAGCCAATATGCCTCCGAAAATCTTGGGGTGCAGCGTTTTGACGCG
>CAIVHI010000469.1 GCA_903905685.1 uncultured Bacteroidota bacterium
CAGGTTGGCGGAAGCCGAAATGCCCGGTTTGATGGCCCTCCGCGCAGAATATGGCGCGTCGAAGCCCTTGGCCGGTGCACGTATCGCAGGTTGCCTCCACATGACCATCCAAACTGCCGTTTTGATTGAAACACTGGTAGAGCTGGGTGCCGAAGTGCGTTGGAGTTCATGCAATATCTTCTCGACGCAAGACCACGCTGCTGCCGCCATTGCCGCTGCAGGTATCGGGGTTTATGCTTGGAAGGGCCAAAGCCTCGAAGAAGCAGATTGGTGTATAGAACAAACTTTGTTCTTCGGTAGCGAAGATCGTCCACTCAATATGATTCTGGATGATGGCGGCGACCTGACCAACATCGTGCTCGACAATTACTCCGAGCTCGTAAGCCACATCAAGGGCCTCAGCGAAGAAACCACTACGGGAGTTCACCGCCTCTACGAGCGCGTGCAAAACGGTACCCTCCCCATGCCCGCCATCAACGTAAACGACTCGGTTACGAAGTCGAAATTCGACAACAAATATGGTTGTAAGGAAAGCTTGGTAGATGCCATCCGTCGCGCTACCGACGTCATGATGGCCGGCAAAGTGGCCGTTGTGGGTGGTTATGGCGACGTAGGCAAGGGCTCGGCTGAATCGCTCCGCGGTTCGGGTGCCCGCGTCATCGTTACCGAAATCGACCCCATTTGCGCACTGCAAGCCGCAATGGATGGTTTTGAAGTGAAGAAAATGGTAGACGCCGTTAAGGAAGCCGACATCGTAGTTACCGCGTCGGGCTGCCGCGACCTCATCACGGAAACCCATTTCCGCCTCATGAAGGATAAAGCCATTGTTTGCAACATCGGCCACTTCGATATCGAAATCGACATGGCTTGGTTGAACAACAACTATGGCCACACCAAGGATACCATCAAACCACAAGTTGATTTATACAACATCGATGGTAAAGAAGTCATCGTTTTGGCTGAAGGCCGCTTGGTGAACTTGGGTTGTGCAACAGGTCACCCCAGCTTCGTAATGAGTAACTCCTTCACCAATCAAACCCTTGCCCAAATAGAATTGTGGCTCCACCACAAGAACTACGAAAACAAGGTATATGTACTTCCCAAACACCTCGACGAGAAAGTGGCCCGCCTCCATTTGTCGAAAGTGGGTGCCGACCTCGAAGTGTTGACCGACGCGCAAGCTTCCTACTTGGGCATTCCCCAATACGGACCTTACAAAGCCGACCACTACAGGTATTGATATTGCTGTAGATTAATAAATCCCCGTTTTATTGGTCCACACACCGGAAAAACCCGCCATTGGCGGGTTTTTCTGTTTTCGGTATGGCCGTGGTTCCGTTCGGATTCGTAATTTAGCTGAAATAATTCCATGAAATCATTTCGTTTTTTACTCGCGATATGCTTGGTCTCGGTTTCGGCAAGTCTGGTTGCCCAGCCGGTTTTTTACCAATACGACTCCAGCGTTAAAGTGTTTGCATATGGCGCCCAGCGCAATCTGGCTTGGTGCGGCGGCTTCAACAACTCGCAATTCACCATGGGCGACTTGAATCACGATGGCCTGCAAGACTTGGTGGTGTATGACCCCTGGACGGGCGTGAGAACGTTTGTGAATTTTGGGACCGCAACGCATCCGTTGTTCCTTTTCGCTCCCGAATATCCGCTGAACTTCCCACCCATCTATGATTTTCTGGTACTTGCCGATTACAACTGCGACGGCATCCCCGATTTGTTCCACAGGGGTGGAACGGGATATGAAGTCTATACCGGCTACTACAACTCGGCCAACCAGTTGTGTTTTACCTTCAAGCAAGACCTTTGGTACTATAATCTGATTGCAGGAGGGCCCGCCAACGCCTACGTCAATCCCGGCGACGTGCCCTCAGTGGTGGATGTCGATGGAGATGGCGACCTTGATTTCGTGTCCTACGATGTTATGGGACGAACCCTGTATTATTATCGCAATATGCGTGTGGAGCTGGGTTTACCCTGCGACAGCTTGGTCATCCATCTCGAAGACCAGTGTTGGGGCAAGGTGTTGCAACAATACTGGCGCGCGCACATTTTGAACTATGAATGCGACAATTCCAACCTCATTGTTCCCAAAATAGGTGGGGCAGGCAAGGTGACCCACTCCGGCAATACTCCCTGCCTGTTCGACTGGGACATGGACGGCGATATGGACTATATAGACGGCAGTGTTTCGTTCCCCAATATGACGTTCTTGAAGAATGGTAGGGTAGACCTCGGGCTGTCGGTAGACAGTATGGTCTATCAGGATACCCTTTGGAACTCCGTTGGGGGCGATACGGTTGTAAACCTTCCCACTTGGCCTGCGGCATTCAACATTGATGTGGATGGCGACGGCAAGAAAGACTTGGTTATTGCTCCCAATGCGCCGCAAGGGTCGGAAAACTACAAGTGTGTGTGGTTGTACAAAAACAATTCCACCGCAGGCTCGCCCAATTGGCCCTACCAGTCCGATACGTTCTTGGTAGACAGAAGCATAGACATCGGTACCGCCGCCTATCCTGTGTTGTTCGACTACAATATGGATGGCAAACCCGATTTGTTTGTCGGGTCAGATGGCTATTTTCAGCCTTCGGGCACGTTGCAAAGCAAGATGTCGCTGTACCTCAATACCGGCACGCCGGGCCACCCCTCGTTCACATTGCAGACCACCGATTTTGATGGCTTGTTTGCCAATAACTATCAAGGTATGGCTCCCGCATTTGGAGACATCGACAACGATGGCAAGCCCGACATGCTCATTGGCCATTCCGATGGTACCATCAGCTACTTCCACAATACAGCTACTTCGGGCTCTGTCACTCCAAACTGGGTGTTGAACGAAGCACAGTTGAAAGACACAGCCGGTACCGTTATTAATGTGGGCGGCAATGCCGCGCCCTGTATTTACGATGTGGACAAAGACGGCAAACCCGACTTGGTAATAGGCAGCACCTTCGGATACTTTGTGTATTACCGCAACATCAGCACCACTGCGGGAGCATTGGCCTTGGTGCACGTTACCGACCACTTGGGTGCGGCGCAGGCCGACCCATTGACTTCGTATCCCAATTACAGCACACCGTTTATAGGCAAGCTGGACAGCACCGGTGTAGACTACCTGCTCACCGGTAGCAATTCGGGGTTGCTGTACCAATATTCCGGCATTGCCACCGGCGATACCTCGGCCGCCTACGCCTTGGTGAACGGAACCTATTCCTACATAGATACCCTCTACAACGCCTATCTGCATCCGGGCTCCAATGCGGCGGCATTTTTTTACAGCTATAGGTCGGCACCAACCGTGGGCGACATTGCCGGCGATGGTAGCTTGGACATGATTGTGGGCAACATCAGGGGCGGCTTGGAGTTTTACAAGCTCAAGCCCTACTACCCCGAATCTTTGACCAATAACGCCGTACCGGAAACGGGTACGGTGAACGTCTACCCCAATCCCACCGACGGGCTCCTCAACATCACCTGGACCGGGTTGAAGGCAGAGAAAGTGGTCATCCTCGTCGCCGACATGGAGGGTAGGACTCTGAAGAATATCGAAGTGGCAATGCCCGCAAACGGCACTTCCATATCGGTGGCGCAACTGCCCCCGGGCATGTATTTGTGCAAACTGGTGGGTGGCGGCCAGCGCTACTACAACAAGTTTACTGTCACAAAAGCAACGAAGTAACTGCCTGGGCGCTTGGTAATAAATGGGCCCAATGACGTTTACACAAGCCACAAGGGCGACTCCATCAAATGGGTCGCCCTTGTTATTGACGGACCGGTTTAGGATGTAGCTTGTTGAGCCGTTGGCAAATCCGGCCCATCCTACTTCCTTGTGAATATGCCCGAAAAGAGGACGTCGCCGTTAGTGCCACGCATTGTCAATAAATAATTGCCGTGGGCGAGCGATGCGATGTTGAAATCGATATTGTTCCTACCCTTACTGCAAAGGTGGTCGGGCAGTACGTCTACCGCATGGCCCGAAAGGTCGGAAATCAGAAATTTGACCGTCTGTTCCGTAGGAACTTCAAACTCGAACTGCACATACTGCACCGCCGGATTGGGGTAGAGTTTCGAAGCCGGCCTTGGCGCTTCCTCCACCTCGGGGGCATCGGCTAAATAAGGGTTGGCGAGTAGTGCAGTATAGTTGCCATAGTGCAGGTTGTGGCGTCCATAAATGCCTTCCACCCATACGCGGCCAATATTGTTCCACACCGGCTGGCTGCCGCTATAGTCGCCCCACCGTTGCTCCTGTCCCGTAAGCTGGTTGATGGTGCTGTCGCCCCGCCTGATGTAGGTGATGGGGGAATAGTTGCTGCCATCGAAATAGATGGCCCCAAGACCCGGATTGGAGTGCGGGCCCGAATAGTCGAAAGAGATGATGGCCTGATTGCCCGCGCCAATGTTACCTGTATAGGAGATGTTGGGATATCCAAAATCCAGACTGTCAACCGTATACAGATGACCAGTAACGGTGGGTGTGGTGGCGTAATTGTTGATGATGCCGTGGTAGATGGCGGATGAGCCGGTGGATGTATCTATAGACTCGCAGACAAATTGGATTTGGTTGGCGGTGATGAATCCGCCCAAAACACGGCCATCGTTGGTGGCGAGTGTGAGAGACGTGTCGGGCTGACGAGCATCGGGCGGCACGCCATAGCTCAAGTTGGATACCAGCGGCGTCACCGAAAGTACGTTGCCGGCACTTCCTATAGTATCGGGAATTTTTACGAGGAAGACCGAATCGTTTACGGTGTCGAAGTCGCGGTCTGACAGGAAATACTGCGAGGGCCCCATAAGGGAGTCGCCCGGATTGAGTGGGTACAGGCACCTGATGCTTGAGCCGTTATACCTCACGCTATCCCAAATTTGGTAACCAAGGGTGGAATCTCCATTGAAGCCATCCTGCTTGCGGAACTGGTAAATCAACGTTTGGTGAAACCCCGCTTGCCAACTTGTAGAGTAGTGTATTTTGTTGCCCGTCAGAAAAAACTCGTTCTTGGTTATCGATATTGCGGGATAGTCGAACCAGGTGGTATCGCCCAAGTAGTCGCCCGTAAGCGCGTAAAAGTTCCAAGCGCCCCCGGCGTTGTTGGTTTTCGAAAAGCCAACTATGATGGCATTATACTGGTTGGTTGCATTGAGCATCACGCAGATAAAACGGTCTGCACCCGGGTCGTAAACCACCTTGGGGTCGTAGCGGTAGTCGTACAAGATGCTGGTATGTCCGGCCCCCACCGACAAAGTCATGAGGTTTTTTCTTGCCGTGTAGGCTCCCGTCGTGGCATCGTGCACCGCTATGTTGGCATTGATGACGCTCACCAACTGCTGGCCATTGCTCACGGCCACATAGTTGTCTGACGGAATGCCTCCAAGGGAGTCGGCCACAAAGCCTGTGGCCACCAATGGGGGGAGCGGTATGGAAGTAGGTTTCTCGGCAATGGAGCGACTGTGGTGCGGGTGGGCCAGGGATATGCTCTTTTTGAGAGTACGCAAATATGCCGGGTCGCCGTCTCCTTCGGTCTCGGGCGGCTCCATGGACGTTATGGTGACGTCATACTTGTCGTCGGGTTTCGATAGGTCTACCGTCCCAATAAAGCGCGCATTGCCGAGCGATGAATGGGCACCCGTTTGGGCGCGGGCTATGGGCATTGCGCAACAAAAAAACGAAAGTCCCAGCAGGCTTGCAACACCTAATCGTCGTAGTATGGATGTTTTCGACATAACCACAAATATACATTCGTTATCCATGTGGGACGCATGCCGACGACCCTTTTTTTGCAGATGACGATGTTTTAGGGTGCCTATTTTGATGCCGCCGCTACCGCAATCCGGAATTTACTTTTTACCTATCAAAACATACCTTTGCAACATCACTATGGAACTAAAGGTCCGCGTTGTCCGAAAGTCGCCGCATGAGTTGCCTGCGTATCAAACCGAAGGGTCGAGCGGGCTCGATTTGAGGGCATGCCTTGAGACGGCAGTCACGCTCAAGCCATTGGAACGCTGCTTGGTGCCCACCGGCATTTTCATGTCCATTCCCGAAGGCTACGAGGCACAGGTTAGGCCGCGTAGTGGCTTGGCAATCAAGAAGGGCTTGACCGTATTGAATGCACCCGGAACGATTGACAGTGATTATCGGGGTGAAATCAAAGTGGCGCTCATCAACCTGTCGCCCGAGGAACAAGTGATTGAAGACGGGGAGCGCGTGGCCCAACTCGTTTTCTCGAAATATGAAAAAATAACTTGGCAGCCCGTGGGCCATCTAGACGATACCCAAAGGGGCGAAGGCGGATTCGGCCATTCCGGAGCACATTAAACATCAATAAAACCAACTAAAATATTATGAACATCATTATTCCGATGGCGGGCATGGGCAAAAGGATGCGCCCACACA
>CAIVHI010000470.1 GCA_903905685.1 uncultured Bacteroidota bacterium
GAGGCTGATAATATCGAGTTTGGCAGGCATAGCTACGGTAATTCGGTGGCCTTGGGCAAGAATCTGTCAAAAATTGAAGAACTCTCCCCGATCCTTGCCAGACTCACGGAGAAGATGTGTAGCAGGCTAAGAGCACATGGTTATACTGCCAGTGGTGTTCACCTTGCTCTTGGGTTTCAATTCGATTACATCGCCGGAGCGAAGCGTGTAGGAAGGGATGTTCACAACACTGCCATTCACCATAATGTGCTTGTGCGATACCAACTGGCGTGCTGCCGGGCGGGTAGGGGCCAAGCCCAAACGGTAAACGGGATTGTCTAAACGTGCTTCCAACAGTTTGATCAAGTTCTCACCGGTTGCACCTTTCAAACGTGCAGCTTCAACATATGTGTTGGCAAACTGACGTTCCAAAAGACCGTAGGTGTACTTGGCTTTCTGTTTTTCTTTAAGCTGCACGGCATATTCGCTCGCTGCCTTGCGCTTCTTCGTCGGTCCGTGTTGGCCCGGCGGGTGACTGTTTTTTTGCAGGCTCTTGCCTGATCCTAGGATGGGCTCGCCGAATATGCGGCAAATCCTGTTTTTTGGTCCTGTGTAACGTGCCATATCGATTTTTGTTTGGCCGGTGCGTCTCCTGAAAAATCGTAAAATCCGATCCGTACCGGCAATGGTTGTTATAAAAAAAGAAAAAATACTGATGTTATACCCTACGTTTCTTGGGTGGACGGCAGCCGTTGTGTGGCAACGGGGTAACGTCTTTAATGGAAGTCACTTCGATTCCAACAGCCGCAAGCGCCCTGATGGCTCCCTCACGACCCGAACCCGGACCTTTCACAAACACATCGGCCTTTTTCATGCCGGCGTCTGCTGCAACTTTCGCGCAATCCTGAGACGCGGTCTGTGCCGCATAGGGGGTGTTCTTCTTAGAACCGCGGAAACCCATTTTCCCGGCCGATGACCAAGAAATGACTTGTCCGGCACGGTTCGTCATGCTGATGATGATGTTGTTGAAGGTGGCGTTCACGTGAACTTCTCCGTGTACGTCTACCTTTACGATGCGTTTTTTCGCAACGGTTTTTGCAGATGCCTGCTGGTTTGCTTTTGCCATTTTGTAAATAAGGTATGCTGTAATGAACAATCAAGCGGCTATTAGGCCGCCGTAAGTCCTTTCTCCCCGAAGCACCCAATGCCCGGATCCGACAAGGACATACATTTTATTTCTTGGGTGCTTTTTTCTTACCTGCAACTGTCTTACGCTTACCTTTACGGGTACGGCTATTGGTACGTGTGCGTTGGCCGCGAAGGGGAAGTCCTTTACGGTGACGCAGGCCGCGATAACATGCAATATCCATCAGGCGCTTGATGCTCATTTGCACTTCGGAACGCAACTGGCCTTCAACTTTGAATTCGGAGTTGATGATATTACGTATCGCAGTCTGCTCGTCATCATTCCAATCCAAGGCTTTCTTGTCGTAACTGATGCCTGCTTTGTCCAAAATGTATTGTGCAGTGTTGCGACCAATACCGTAAATGTAGGTGAGTGCAATCTCACCACGTTTGTTCTTAGGTAAATCTATACCGGCTATACGGGCCATGAAAAAAAAAATTTTTACTCCGATGACGGAACCCGTCATCGGAGTCGTTTATGTTATTTGATATCTTGCTGTTGGTTCTGCACAAAGTTGATGTTGTCAGTAAGTCGCGATTCCCCGTCAGGTTTCACGATCACTACTTATCCCTGCCTTTGTTTGAAACGCGGGTTCTTTTTGTTTATGATGTACAGCTTGCCTTTTCTGCGTACGATTTTGCAGTCGGCACTGCGCTTTTTTATTGATGCTCTAACTCTCATAACGTATGTTGGTATTTATTTTCGTTAACGTTTGAACCCGATTCTTTGGGTCGGTTCCCTATTTATAACGGTATATTATCCTTCCGCGACTGAGGTCGTACGGACTCATTTCCACGCCGACTTTATCGCCGGGAAGGATGCGGATGTAGTGCATACGCATCTTACCGGAAATCGTGGCGAGTATTTCGTGTCCGTTCTCCAAACGCACCCGGAACATTGCATTGGACAACGCTTCTATAATCGTTCCGTCTTGTTTGATTAGTGACTGCTTAGCCATATTTTAAAGGACTGCAAAGGTATGGAAATATTGTCGAGATAAAATAAAGTTTTTTTCGGAAAATTCAACTTTCCTCAAAAAAATCTTTCTATGCTCCATAAAATTCCGTTTCTGCTCTTTAAAGGCCCTACGGCATACATTTCTCAATGCTGGCCCATAGCCTCCCGGCCGATTGTTCCCAAGAGAATTTTTCCCGCTGTGTCCTCGCATTGGCTACCAAACGCGCACGCAAAGCTTCGTCCTTATATAATAGGTGCATTTTGTTGGCAATGTCGTCGGGGTCGGTTGGGTCTACCTCCAGCGATGCTGCTCCGCCAACTTCGGGCATAGACGAGGTCTTGCTGATGATGGACGGTACGTCGCACTGCATGGCCTCCAATATGGGTATGCCGAAGCCCTCAAAAAGTGAGGCATATACCAAGGCATAAGCACTCCCCATGATTGCAGATAAGTCGTCTACATTGCGGTAGCCCACCCAATTAACGTCTTCCTTAAAGGGCATGTCTTTTTTCAGTTGCTCCACTTCATCATATTTCCAAGCCGGTCGCCCCACTATTACGAGCTTCATGTTGGTCTTCTGGCGTTTTTTGAAGATAACGAAAGCCTGAAGAAGGTTTACGATGTTTTTTCGGGGATGTATGGCGCCCGCAAAAACGAAATACTCGCAGCCATCCGTAAACCTATCTTTCACGGCTTTTCGTTCCTCAAAACTCAATGGCTTATACTCGTCGTGGGCTCCATTGTATACTACATCTATTTTAGCCGGCTCAATTCCGAACCGTTTGCAAATGTCTTGTTTCGAATATTCCGATACCGTAGCAATCCGGGTGGCCTTTTGGGCAAAAAGTGGGGTATAATGCCGCCAGTACCACCGCTGGCTCGCTACAAAATGCTCTGGATAATGTTCCACCGCCAAGTCGTGGATGACCAAGCACGTAGGCACTTTGGTGGCCAACGACAAAAAACTGTCGGTAGACACGAACAAATCTATTTTATGTTTTTTGAGCATGAAGGGTATGCTCCACTCAAACCACAGGTAGAACAGCACGGGGTGCCGAGCCTGCGGGTGAACTACTACAGGGGTCACATTGTCTGCAAAGACAAACTGCGGATCGTAGTCGCGGTCAAAGAAGAAAAAAAATTCGTGTTCGGGGTGATCCCTCACAATCCTCCTGATGGTTTGGTAAGTGAACCAACCGATTCCTTCCAATTTTCCCTTCAGCAGCAATCGTGTATTTACAGCAATCCGCATACCTTGTCGCAGCAAAAATATACTTTTACTGCTTTTTGTGGAGTAAATCCCTGTTGATGCGGCGTTTTTTTATTAAAAACATATTGTTTGTCATTGCTGCGAATGTCATAGTTAAGCCCATTTGGGTATTTATGATAGACAGGAATGTACAAAATACCGTTGCCGCAGGTGACTACGGCACCTATCAGGCCCTTATGAGCTTGAGCATCATTTTTCAAACCGTTCTCGATTTCGGTATCACCAACTACAATAGCCGCACCATCTCCATGAACCCGGAGCGGTTGCCAACTTTATTCCCGGCCATGCTCTCTGCCCGGTTGGTGTTGATGGTGGTTTACATGGTGCTTGCGTTTGGAGGTGGTTGGCTGTGGGGTTACCGTGGTTGGGAACTTTCGTTGTTGGTTGGTGTCCTTCTGGTGCAATCGTTGAATGCCCTTGTGGCGTTCATCAGAAGCAATGTAAGTGCGTTGCACCGTTTCAAGACCGATGGCGTCCTCTCTATCGTGGACCGCTTACTGATGATAGTGATCTGCGGGGTACTACTTTTGAATCGGAGCTATTTTGGTACGTTTAAAATAGAATGGTTCGTTGTAGCGCAGATTTTTTGCTATCTCACCGCGGCCGTGGCGGGCTATATCATCTTAAGGCGCATTGGCAAGGTCAAATTACAGTTTTCCTTCAGCGTTGGCGAGATACTTGGCGTTATGCGCAAGAGCCTTCCATATGCATTGCTCATTTTCCAAATGTCCATATATAACCGTGCCGATGCCGTTATGATTGAGCGGCTGCGGCTGGATGGCAAAGTGCAGGCAGATATGTGGGCGGCCGCATTTCGCCTCTTAGAGGTGTCCAACATGTTCGGCCTCATGTTTGCAACCATGTTGCTGCCGCTTTTCGGTCGCATGCTTTCGCAAGGCGACGATGTGGGGAGCATTGTGAGGTTGTGTGTGAATATGATGTTGCCCATGTCGGTGGTTGTCGGGGTTGGGTGCTGGGTTTCGCGAAACGAAGTGATGCACATGCTCTATAAGGCATGTACTGCCGATGCGGCATTGGGTATACAGTACGGTTATGTTTTTGCAATACTCATGGCCTCCTTCCCGGCTTGGTGCATGATGTATGTTTATTCTACACTCCTCACGGCAAATGGCAGCTTGGCGCGGCTAAACGTCATTGCATTTCTCGGTGTGGTCGTCAATCTATCGTTGAATGCCTGGCTCATTCCACGCTTCGGTGCCATTGGCGGAGCAGTTACTTCGTGTTTCACCCAATCTTTGTTGGCACTTATCTATATTGTTATGGCCTGGAAAACCGTCGGCCTCAAAACGGCTTGGGGCCATGTGGCTGCGCACCTCGTTTTTGGTGCGTTATGCGTCATGGCAGCGACCGGTATCTCTCGGTGGTTGCCGGGTGCATGGCAACTCCATTTTGCGCTATTGTTCGCCCTTGGTCTTGCCATGATGTTTGTCTTTAAGTTTCTCTCGGTTGGTGAAATTGGGAGGTTGGTTAAAATGAAAGCGGAAAAATCCTGACACTCCTATACACTCCTATAGAAATCCATAGGTTGGGCCTTTTATGGGTCGTTAGAGCCGTACTTATTCACCATTTGTCGAATTATCCCCGAAAAAGGTGGCGATTCTTTGTTAATTCGCAATGTTGTAATAAATTCACCCCAAATTACCGGTGCCTTGCCTTTTCGGGGCAAAGTGTCCTATTGTTTCAACCAAGTTAGTGCTTCATAAAAGTAAACAGTATAGTATGAAAAGAATATTGCTGCAGTTGGCATTATTACTCTTAATCGGTTTCAGTGCACAGGCTCAAACACACACCGTTACCGGTAAAGTGGTGGATGAGCATGGTCAGTCGCTGTCCGGAGTCGAAGTTGCGGCTGCGGGTGGCAATGCGGCTACCGAGACGGATGCCAATGGCGACTGGTTGTTGGAAGTGCCCGATGGCATTATGGCCTTTTATGTACAGGCATCGGGCTACAACGCCAAAAGCATCGAAGATTCTTCGCAATTCATCCTCATCCAACTCGCCGCTGCGTCAAAATCGCAAGATGGAAACATCATCACTGCTCTTGGTGCGGTGAGAGATCGTAATGAAGTGGGCTATAATGCGCAAACCTTGAACGAAGCCGACCTCAACGACGGCGGCAACATCAGCTTGATTTCTGCATTGTCGGGCAAGGTGACCGGAGCCGATATCAGCAGTACAGGTGGTTATGGCGGCACATCGACAATCGTGTTGCGTGGCGCAAAGTCGTTCCTGCAAGACAATAATGCACTTATAGTTGTAGATGGAGTCATCATCAACGACTTCCAGCGCACGGCCTCTTTCTTGGGAATAGCGAATGTTTACAATCAAGTGAGCTTCGGTAACGGTGCCAACGATATCAATCCCGAAGATATCGAAACGGTTACTGTTCTCGAAGGGGCCGCAGCCGCCACTTTGTATGGTTCGGCAGGTGCCAACGGAGCGCTCATGATTACCACGAAGTCGGCCAAAAATTGTGCTAAAAACAAGAAAATGGAAGTGACCTATAAAATGAGTTATTCCCAAACGGAAGTTTTGAAGGTACCTGATGTACAGCATATTTATGGTCAAGGCGATGTTTATTCCGGCCTTTCCGACTATAGGGCAACCAATTACAGTTGGGGTGCGCCTTTCGATAATGTACTTCGTCCATGGGGGCAAATCATCAATGGCAAACAAATGGTGAAACCCTATTCCGACCAAGCCAACAATATTCAAGACTTCTTCGATTTCGGTAATGCCCTCAACAACTACGCATCGGTAAAAGGAAGCGGCGAGAAAACTACCTACTTTTTATCGTTGGATGCCGCCAACAGCACAGGCGTTATTCCCAACAACTACACCAATAGGTACAGCACCCGTTTCAATGGTACTGCCGACTTGTCGAACAATTTCTATTCCCAGCTGAACGTCAATGTAATGAGCAGCCAGACACGTGCCGAATATGAAGGCGACGGTGGTGCTACAGGCAATGCAGGCGTGATGGAGAACCTGCTGAACATTCCACGCGATATACCCGTTACCGAGCTTTCCAATTTGTCCAATCCATTCTACGCCATGAACTTCATCGATACGTCGGGGGCACATAAGTATGGCTACTTCAGTTCGAAATATGCCAACCCCTATTGGTCGGCAAAAACGTTCAGTAATGTCAATACCAGTAACCGCGTTACCGGCGACTTGAAATTTGGTTACAAGAAGTTCGGTATCGACATCTTTGACCGCATCGGCGTAGACATCAATTCGGATAATGCCGCATTCCAAACTCCTCAATACCTCGTTACAGCTGCCGACCAGTCGTCGCTTTACCCGGGCACGGGATATGTAGGCACCGGTTACAATTCCAACGGCGGCTATGCACAAGCCCAATACAGCGGCACCCGTATGTACAATGACTTGATAGGCAACTACAAAAATTCCCTCACCAACGATATCGGGTTGGATGCAACCGTCGGTACATCGCTTTCCATGAGCCACAACGCCATCTTGAATTCGGTAATCAATCCCGTAACCGGCGGCTTGGTGATTCCCGACTTCTACAACTTCTCCAACACTGCGGGTGCCATCACGTCATCCAATATGATTTACGACAACAACACGTTTGGCATTTTCGGGGACTTCCGCTTCAACTACCGTCACACCTACTTCTTGGAGTTGACCGGCAGGACAGATTGGTCTTCTACTTTCAATTATTCCGAACCCCATTTCTATCCCGGTGCCAATGCTTCTTGGTTGTTTACCGAGCACCTCAATGGTCGTATCAAAGACAAATGGTTGAACTACGGCAAGATTCGTTTTGGTGCTGCCGGCGCAGGTACAGGTGCGGTTCCTTATGCAAACAACAATGCAGGATTTGCGCAACTGCCCATTGCTACAGCGAATGGCTCGGTTGCAACTCCTTTCAACAACATCCCTGCTTACCAAATCCAAAATACATACGGCGATCAAAGCCTTCGCCCCGAGTTGACGCGTGAGTATGAAACCGGTACCGACCTCGCGTTCTTGCGCGACCGTATCACTTTCTCGTTTACCTACTATAATTCCTATACC
>CAIVHI010000471.1 GCA_903905685.1 uncultured Bacteroidota bacterium
GCAGGATTCAGAAAATGCTCCGCCGATCTGCGGCAATTCGACTGGACGGGTTCAAACTATTATATCTACATCAAGCTATGACGACTTTCAAAATAGAGCTTTTTGACGGCCATCCCATTATCCATGACGGCACCAACGTCATCCTCATCGACACCGGTGCGCCAAATAAGATTCACATTTCCAACGAACTGGAGTTCCTTGCGAATAAGCACCTTACCGTTACCCAACAGATGGGTTTGACGGTCGGTGCCGTTGGTGAACTCCTCGGAATGAAAATCACCACATTGATGGGCATCGACATACTCCGCCGATACCAAATATTGTTCGACTACGCAAGCCTTGAAATCTCTTTCAGCGAAAAAGACATTCCTTTGGACGGTTTTGTGATAGCAATGGGCATTTTCATGGATTTCCCCATCATCCACGTGGCCGTCAACGAATTGGAAATTCCGTTCTTTTTGGATTCGGGAGCCAAGCTTTCTTACCTATCCAGTCGCCTACTGGCCGGACGACCAAGCCTTGGTACGGTGACCGACTTTTATCCGGGAGTCGGACGGTTTACGACCGAAACCTACTTAGTGGTTTGCCAGTTGAATAATAAAGACTTCAAGGTCACATTTGGAAAATTGCCGCAACAACTGGAGATGTAGCTGACTATAGCGGGCACCGAAGGCATTTTGGGTAAGGATTTTTTCGACAGGCACAAAATCCTATTCAATTTCAATAGAAAGACATTCACCATATTGTAAATCGAATCACCCGGCATTAGAATGAGCAATTGCCGGGCCGTTTCAAGAAATTCCGCCAAGTGCCTTTACTCGACATTTTTGGCCGATATTTTTGTCCAAGTTTTGCACCTTACAAAACAAATAAAAAATCACATATAAAATTAGATGTCTACTTCGCCCTTTTGTAAGGGCGAAGTAGACATACCCATAAAAAACGCCCCGCTCCGGCTCTTTGAAATATGCGCTCCATTCCAACTGCTTTTTGGGAGCATCCTACTCCTTCACCACTTTCGCCGAAGCTACCACTACTCCGGCCAATCGGCACTCCAAAATGTAGAAGCCCGGTGGATACATCGAGATGTCTATGGTGGCGGCGTGTCCCGCAGCACTAGTCATCCCCAATTTCTGGCCCGTGATATTCACCAATTGCAACACCATTGCGCCCAGTAATGGGGTGTTGATTTCGACATTGATGAAGCCGTGGGCGGGATTGGGGTAAACCACAATTTCCGTTGGCCCCGGTTGGTTCACACCGGTGAGTGCCAATGGCTGGTTGTAGTAGGTCTTTTGGATACAGTCTCCTTCGGTAGTATTCACCCAATAATATTTGTGGGCAAAATCGGGGTCTTTATCCTGGTAATCTTGATTGATGGCACCAACAATTGTTGTAGATGCCAAGGATACAACATCGTCATATCCCCATTGATAGGCCGGCAAATTGGCGGGCAGACACACAAAGTTATACTGAAAATAGAACACTTTCGGCACTATCGCTGTAGTGGTTTGGACCGTTACAGCAACAGAATCGCTGCTTTCGCAGTCGGTGCCAAACGAATTGGCGGTGAGAATGACTTCAGCATTTCCGGGATAGGGGAAGCTGATCAGCGCGTTTTGTCCGTAGGTGCCTGTTGCCCAAACAACTGCGTTCATTGCGCTCCAACGATAGACCACACCGAGTGGCGCGGCAATATTGGTTCCGTAATTTTGGAATAGGGTTCCAGTACATACCGATGCAGGCCCCTGGGTGGTGATCGTGGGTTTTGCAGGCGTAGGATGGACGGTGACAGCCAACGTAGCGGTATCGGTACCGCCCGCATTGGTCACTACATATAGGATGGTATCCAAGCCTGCAATTATGCCCGTTACCAATCCGCCCTGCACATTAGCGGTGTTGTTGGTAGCGGCCCATTGGCCGCCGGCCACAGTATCCGTCACTTCAATATGGCCTCCCACACAAACGTTCTGCAGACCTGTTATGGTGCCGGCATTAGGCTTGGGTTTGATGGCGATGACCAGCAAAGCGGTATCCGCTCCGCAGGCATTGGACAATGTGTAACGAATGGTGTCTAACCCCGGCAACAACCCGGTGACCACTCCACCAAACACTTCGGCATCTCCGTTGCTACTGCTCCAATTTCCGAGGGGCGATGCATCGGTCAATGTTACCGACGAGCCAACCCCAACCACGGTTGCGCCGGTAATTGCACCTGCAACGGGTAACGGGTCGATGGTCACGGTTGTGGTGGCAATGCCCACACCGCACATATTGGCTACCTCATACCTCACAGTATCGGCACCCGCGCTTATGCCTTTCACGATGCCGCCGGAGACCACCGCATGAGCGTTGGTAACACTCCAAACGCCACCCATTGCGGCATCTGTAAGGGTGACTCCCGCACCCATGCAAACGCTGGATGCACCCGTAATGCTGGCAATGAACGGCAATGGGTTGACGGTGATGGCAAGGTCGGCGGTATCGATTCCGCCGGCATTCACTACGATGTACCTAATGGTATCCAAGCCTGCGCTCACCCCCGTAACCACCCCACCTACAATTGATGCATTCATGTTGCTGCTGCTCCAAACGCCAACACCTACGGTATCGGTCATTGTAATACTCGTGCCCACGCATACGCTTCCGGCACCAACGATGTTGCCGGCATTGGGCACAGGGTTGATGGTGATGGCCCTACTGACACTAACCGACCCACAGAAATTCGAAACAGTATAAATGACGGTATCCAGCCCTGCCGACACCCCTAACACTACGCCACCAGATACCGTGGCTGCCGCATTGCTGCAACTCCATGCACCTCCCAAAACCGAATCGGTTAGCATAGAAAGGGTGCCGACCATAAGAGTTGATGAACCGGAAATAATGCCGGCTTGGGGTTGGGGTATGACATATACGATAAGCGAGGCCGTGTCGGCCCCGCAAGAATTGGAAACAATATACCTGACGGTATCTACTCCAGCCGCAATACCGGTTACCGCCCCTCCTGAAATAGATGCTGCAGCCACATTGCTGCCGCTCCACGCTCCGCCCAATACGGTGTCGGAAAGGGCAATGGAAGTTCCGACGCACACATTGGTGGCGGGTATTTGGGCAAACCCCGCCAAGGGCGAAACCAGGAGGAGGAATAGGAGTACCCCACTAAAATATTTTTTCAATTTGTTGATATTAATAAAATTACTTTATATACTGTTTTCATTCGCAATCTAGGTAAGGCCGAAGGCTGTGGCGGAAAGCAGCGATTGCAAAACAACTGCACGTGCTTCCCGCCACCCACCTTGGCGACCCTAAAGAAATCAATAGGTAATCACACCTGCACTAGGCAGCGGATTTACCGTAATGATGCTGGTAGCAGTAGCAGAACCGCAAGAGTTGGTAACCAGATAGCCGATGGTGTCTCCACCTGCCGAAACCCCCGTAACCACACCACCGACGACGGTAGCATTGGCATTACCTGTGCTCCATGAACCACCCAAAGTGCCATCGGTCAAAGTGATGATAGAGCCTATACACACATTGGAACTACCCGAAATGGTGCCTGCGTTGGGCAACGGACTCACCGTAACTGTTGAGGTAGCCGTAGCTGTTCCGCAACTGTTGGTGACCACGTAGCTGATGGTAGAAGTGCCAACGGTCACCCCGGTTACGATGCCCGAAGTAACGGTGGCAGAAGCACTGCTGCTGCTCCAAGCACCACCCGCACTACCATCAGTCAATGTGATGGTTGATGCAGGACACAAAACGCCGCCACCAACAATACTGCCGGCGTTAGGCATCGGATTGACGGTAGCAATCGTGGTAGCAACCGCTGTACCGCAACTGTTGGTAACTGTGTAAGAGACGATAGAGGTGCCTGTTGAAACGCCGGTAACATTACCGAAGGCATCGACCGTAGCCACTCCCGCGGTTACCGAACTCCAGGTACCGCCGGTAGCAGCATCTGTCAAAGACGTAACCGAACCTGCACACACAATTGATGTACCGGAAATGGTGCCTGCAATCGGCATAGGACTCACCGTTACTATGGTGGTCGCAACGGACGTGCCGCAACTATTGATGACCGTGTAGGAAATGGTGGACGTACCGGTAGCAACGCCGGTAACATTGCCCGAGGCATCAACCGTAGCCACTCCTGTGGTTACTGAACTCCAGGTACCGCCGGTAGCAGCATCCGTCAAAGACGTCACCGAACCTGCACATACCGTAGAAGTGCCCGCTATACTGCCTGAATTTGGCATGGGGTTGACCGTTACGATTGTGGTAGCAACCGCTGTACCGCAACTGTTGGTAACTGTGTAAGAGACGATAGAGGTGCCTGTTGAAACGCCGGTAACATTACCGAAGGCATCAACCGTAGCCACTCCCGCGGTTACCGAACTCCAGGTACCGCCGGTAGCAGCATCCGTCAAAGACGTAACCGAACCTGCACACACAATTGATGTACCGGAAATGGTGCCTGCAATCGGCATCGGACTCACCGTTACAACGGTGGTCGCAACGGACGTGCCGCAACTATTGATGACCGTGTAGGAAATGGTGGACGTACCGGTAGCAACGCCGGTAACATTACCGAAGGCATCAACCGTGGCAACCGATGTAGTTACCGAACTCCAGGTACCGCCTGTAGCAGCATCCGTCAAAGACGTCACCGAACCTGCGCATACCGTAGAAGTGCCCGCTATACTGCCTGAATTTGGCATGGGATTGACCGTTACGATTGTAATTGCAACCGCTGTACCGCAGCTGTTGGTAACTGTGTAGGAGACGATAGAGGTGCCGGTAGCAACGCCGGTAACATTACCGAAGGCATCAACCGTAGCCACTCCCGCGGTTACCGAACTCCAGGTACCGCCGGTAGCAGCA
>CAIVHI010000472.1 GCA_903905685.1 uncultured Bacteroidota bacterium
GGCAACCAATGACGAGTCGGAAGACGTCCAAGTAAGTGTGGTAATTGCAGGGTTGGAAGAAGGACTTAGAGTTGCAATGGTTGTAAATGCACCATTACACAGCGTGTCGCTGTTCAACGTAACGGTAGGCATGGGGTGAACCGTCACACTGAATGATGTGGGCGTACCGGCAGCACAATTACCGATAACCGGAGTAATGGTAAAAGCAAAGTTGGAATCGTTCATCGAACCGTTGGCAACGGTTACCGTCTCGATCGATGCGGTATCCAATGCGGCCAACCATGATGGTGTGGGGGTAACCGACCAATCGTAGGTCGTAATTGCCGATGATGATACGCCGACTGCGTTAATGGTTTGCGAGGTATTGACGCAATACACTTGGTCGCCAATAGTGGCCACGGTAGGAGTGGGATGCAACACCAAGTTGAATGTTTGAACCGCACCCGCACAAGTGCCGAAATTCGGAATTACCGAAATCAGGGCTGTAGTATCGTTTACGGCGCTTGCGCTGGAAGGCGTGAGGGTGTAGGTATAACCGGCACCGGCATAATACGAAGCACCAAGTCCGTTGGCACCGGGGTCACTATTCGTCCACGAATAGCTCGTGGCAGTTCCCGCAAAACTCAAATGAAAAGGCGCATTGTTGCAGACTGTATCATTCGGGATGGCCGATGCAGTGGGCGATGTAGAATAAACGGTAACTGCGAATACCTGTGCAGGCCCAACGCATGTAGGCAGTGAAGTAACCGAGGGCGTAACAGTGAATGTCTCGGTAGAGTTTAAGCCGAGACCAGACGTTGCAACGCTATAGGATGCAATTGAAGCACCGGTACCTGTAGTTGCCAACAAACCCATTGATGAACTGCTGCCGCTCCACGAATAACTCAGCCCACCGGAAGATGGCACCGAGCCTGTTCCTGCGGAGAAGCTGATGGTTTCTGTACTTCCGGCACATAGTGTATCGGTATAGGACACCGTTGCATAGGGGCTGTCAATGGTTACTGTGGTGTCAACTACGAGCGACGTGCAACCCTTATTGGAATAAGTGACGGAGAGGGAATAAGTACCTGTATTGGCGGTCGTTACGGACGGCAGGGACACAGAGTTTGATGAACCAACGGAAAAGAAACCGTTAGGACCCGCCCAATAATACGAAACCAATGAACCTGCACCCGTATGGGTTTCCAAACCTGCAGTAAGGGTCAGAGTTGACCCGGTACAAATTTCCGACGAACCGGGATTGAGAAGGGAAATAGTGGGTAAAGCGTTGGCGGTCAGACTTTGTGTGGCCGTAACACAACCCGGCATCGAATAACTGGCGATACCGGAACCAACGGTTGAAATTGAAGTTATGATACCTGTAGCAGGGTCGATAGTTGCACCCGTAGTACCACTAAGGCTCCATGCACCTCCTGCCGTCAAATCTGCAAGTGTAACCGTAGCACCTATACATACATTGGGAGATGCCAAACCTGTAATAGGTGCCAACGTACTATTGACCGTGACCGTAGCATAAGCACCCGTCCCACAACTATTGGAGTAGGTAACAACCGAAGTTCCTTGGGCCACCCCATTTACTATGCCAGTTGCAGGATCAATAGTGGCAACAGCAGTATTGCCGCTCGTCCAACTGCCGCCCGTTGCAGGCTCTGTAAGTGTAGTTGACCCCGTAGTACAAATCGCGAGTGTTCCACCAATCGATGATGGCGCACCATTTACAGTGACCGTAGCATAAACATCGGACCCACAACTATTGGAGTAGGTAACAACCGAAGTTCCTTGAGCCACTCCACTCACTATGCCAGTCGCAGGATCAATAGTGGCAACAGCAGTATTGCCGCTCGTCCAACTGCCGCCCGTTGCAGACTCTGTAAGTGTAGTTGATCCTGAGGAGCAGATTGATAACGTTCCACCAATGGGCCCTGGCGCACCATTTACGGTAAGCGGGTAAGTGACGGGAGAAAGGTAACAAGAATAGGTAATGACGGTTGTGCCCTGGGCTGCACCAGTTATGGCCGCGCCAACAAACGTGACTGCGGAACCCGATGCATACCATGTTCCGCCTTTTACAGATTCCGCGAGCGTGGTCGTAGCTCCATTACAGATTGCCGGAATCCCCGTTATGGTACCCGGACTTGTGACAACCGTATAATTTGCGCTCGCAGCAACAGTGGCCGGAGACACCGTTGTGCTCGAAACCGACAAACTTGCATCGGTAATGGGGTTGATCGAAATCGTGCTCGATGCAGCCGCATCTTTGAAGACCCCTGTCGTAATGAAGAAATAGGTAGTGATGCCGTTGGTCAGTGTGATTCCCGAGCTCGGAGTGAATGTGTAGCTACCGGGCGACGAAGTAGGGGCATTGATTGTTGCCGCCGCAGTACAGGTTGATGTGGAAAAAGTCGCACTGGTGCCATACCAAAGTGTAACTACCGAGTCATCGGTACTCGTGAAAGTGCCGCCGAGGGTGACACCAACCGAGTTCAATGTGCCCGCCCCACCCGACTGCGCCAACTGGAAGGATGACAGCACAATATTTTTTGCCGAGGTGCAAATTGACGCACCGGAGCCCCCAGTGCCTGTCAGGGTTGTAGTGCCTCCTGTTGCGCCCGCCCTATGCGGCAAAAGCACCAAAAAGATACTGCAGAGTCCCAGCAGCGATAGTAGTTTTCTTTTCATTTCAGATGTATTTAGGTATTGGAGTAAACGATGGGAAAAAGGAGGACGTACCCAGAGCGGCAAGTATGGAAAAAGGCAAAAATCGGGGTAGTCCGAAACCGTTTTCGATACGTAAATAGCCGATAAGGTTCATCGCTGTTTGCGGATTTTTGGCGAAAAAAAAAAAAACATCGTATCCGAACAATATTTTCAAAAAGAATTTTCCGTTAAGAGAAAACAATACCACATATATTGTATCTCTGGGCATTGTGGAAACACGAGTTAACACCGGCATTTTAATGCACGTAACTCCTATTGTTAACACTTCTTGCGGCTTTACTGTTTTTTTTACTGCAAATTTTTTTTATCCCTTACTACAGGAATTTCAGTCAAACTGAGTAGTTTTACGTGCCAAAAACTGAAATCAATCCGTATCATGAATTCCGTAAAAAAATGTCTCGGCGTTTTGTTTGCCTCGGCACTCCCTTTTTTCTCTATTGCCCAATCCTTAAACATTGTAGGCGATACCATTTACATGGCACCCGACAGGGCGAACATCATCAAGTTTCCCGAGGATGTGACTTCCGTAATGTTTGACTGTCCCAAGGAAAATTATGACACCAAGCAGACCGACAACAAACTCACAGTAAAAGCAGGCGTGGATGCCCCGATGTCGCCTTGCGGCATGTTCGTGGAAGAAGGTGCCGGCAAGAATTCGAGAACGCACCAGTTCGTCCTTTTGTTCCAAACCACTCCCGTTGGAACAACCTTTCACGACTACGGAAGCTTGGAAAAAGTAAAGGCGCGCATTGCCTATTTGGAATCTTTCAAACCGAAACCCGCGGCACCCAAGGAAGAGCCCAAACCCGCCGCGCCCGCACCCATTGCCGAAGCGCCCGCCCCTTCGGGCCCATCGGCAGCCGACCTCGCCGACCCCACCAAAATCATCTTGGGCGATTTGGTAGTGGACCGTGCAGAAATGGAAGCCAAGGTAAAGGGCAAGTTGAGCCGACTGCAAGACTACATGAAACAATTGGTGGAAAAGAAATTCAATGGCGACTCCAAAGCCGTGGTTGATGCGGCCTTCCATTTGTTTAATGACGACACCAGCAAGCGTGTTCAAGTGAATAATGCAGCAGGGGTGTCTACCAAGCCGGTACGCAGGTATCTGACCGCACTCGTATCCCTGCCTTACAAATCTGCCGAGGTCAAAATCGGTGACGTTACTTTTGCCAGCAAGCTGAACCCCGACCCTGATGGCATCACTTTCCGTGGTTCTGCGTATATAATGCAGGAAGTCACCCTTAAAAATGGCGACCATACCTACCATTCAGTGGATAAGAAGGTGATTGAAATCATAGTAAAAATACGTGAAGAATTGGAAAAAGGCGAGATGAAGAAGAAATGGGAAGTGTTCCTGGGAAATATCAATGTTGCTGA
>CAIVHI010000473.1 GCA_903905685.1 uncultured Bacteroidota bacterium
AAAAAATATAGTCCAACAAATCTTCATTGGTAACCGTTCCCGTGATTTCCCCGAGGTAGTGGAGGGCCCGCCTGATGTCGGGAGAGATGAGGTCGGAGGGGAGGCCGGATTCGAAACCGGCGTGGATGGACTGCAGCGATTGCAGCACTTCGGTGAGCGCGGCATGGTGGCGCACATTGGTGATGATGGTGCCTTCGCGTTGCTCCGCATTGCCGGTAGCTCGGGAATAGAGCACTTCGCGCAACAGGTGGATGCCGTCACCCGTGCGGGCAGATAGGTAAACCAAGTTTTCGGTTGCCGGCCCGAAGGTCGCTAAGGCCTGTTCCAATCCTGCTGCATCGGTTTTGTTGCCTACAAACAGGGGCATGAGCCCTAACGATTCCATCTCCAATAACTGCTCGGCCATTTCCTGCGGCGTGAAAGAGGCCGTGTCGAACAGGTATACCGGGATGTCGGCTTGGCGCAATGCGGTGCGGCTACGCTCCATACCTTGCAACTCTATGGCATCGCCTGCATGCTCGCGAATGCCGGCCGTGTCTATGAGGCGGAACAAAATCCCGTTGATGTTCAGCGTTTCTTCAATGGTGTCTCGGGTAGTGCCGGCTATATCGCTCACAATGGCGCGTTCCTCGTTCAGGAGCGCATTCAGTAGGGTGCTCTTGCCGGCATTGGGCTTGCCAACAATGGCCACTTTCACCCCATTTTTCACCACATTGCCCAGCCTAAACGACGTGATGAGTTTTTGGCAGGCTTCCATCATCTCGGACAGTAAGGTATAAAATGCTTTACGGTCGGCAAATTCCACATCTTCTTCGCTGAAGTCGAGCTCGAGTTCCAGGAGTGCGCCGAAGCGAATCAGGCTTTCGCGCATGTCGCGCAAATTGGCTGCGAAGCCGCCACGCAGGTTGTGCATGGCCGCACGGTGGGCTGCCGCGCTTTGCACGGCTATCACGTCGGCCACGGCTTCAGCTTGGGTGAGGTCCATTTTGCCGTTCAGGAAGGCGCGTTGGGTAAACTCCCCCGGCTTTGCGGGGCGTGCTCCCCCCGCTACCATCAGGTTCACTACCTGTTGCAGAATGTAGGCCGACCCATGGCAGCTGAGCTCCACTACGTCTTCTCCGGTATAGCTTTTGGGGTTGCGGTATAGGCTCACCACCACATCGTCCACTATTGCTGCACCATTCATGATGCGGCCATGGTGAACGGTGTGCGATGGTTGTTCGGCCAGATTCCTGCCCCGGAAGCACCGTGCCACGATGCCTATGGCATGGGCACCCGACAAGCGTATGACGCCAATTGCGCCTTCTCCGGGCGGCGTAGCCAAGGCCACTATTGTATCTTGTGCCGTTTCCATAACGCTGCAAAAGTAGGTTTTCGAAAAATAGCGGAAGACTCGGGATATTTGCAATTCACGGTTAACGGTAACGTATGCGATTGGTAATACAACGGGTGACACAGGCCGGCGTCGCGATTGATGGCGCGGAGCGTGCGCGCATTGGGCTCGGATTCTTGGTGCTGGTAGGCATCGAACACGACGACACTCCGGACGATGCCGAATGGCTGTCCGGCAAGCTGGCGCAATTGCGGGTGTTTGGCGACGACCAAGGCATGATGAACCGCAGTGTGACCGATGTGGGTGGCGAAATACTGATTGTCAGTCAGTTTACCCTACACGCGTCTTACAAAAAGGGCAACCGGCCGTCGTTCATACGTGCCGCCCGCCCCGAGGCGGCCATACCGCTATACGAAGCGTTTGTCGCCCTTGTGGCACAAAAGGCCGGAGTGGGGGTGCAGACGGGCGAGTTTGGAGCCGATATGAAGGTGGACTTGGTGAACGATGGCCCCGTGACCATCCTCATGGATTCCAAAAACCGCGAGTAGGGCCAATGCCATTGGGTGTAAGTGCAATGGGAACGATATATCGGGTATCTTTGAAACGCGAAAAAGGGTCGGCACACCGCCTATGGTACTGAATTACATTTGGGTAGCTTTCCTGTTGGTGGGGTTTGCCGTAGGCATGGTCAAAACCTTCTTTTTCGGCCAAACGGGCTTGCCGGCCGAGATGCTCAGCGCCCTGTTTGATGCCGCCAAGAACGGCTTTGAAATTTCCATAGGGCTCACGGGCATCATGAGCCTTTGGCTGGGCATCATGAAGATTGGCGAGAAAGCCGGGGTAATTCGCGTCTTCTCTCGCGCCGTGGCTCCCTTTTTCGGTACGCTGTTCAAAGATTTGCCGAAGGACAGCCCTGCATATGGCAGCGTCATGATGAACCTCTCCGCAAATATGCTGGGGCTCGACAATGCCGCTACACCATTGGGACTCAAGGCCATGGAGGAGTTGCAGGAGTTGAACCCGCAGAAAGACACGGCATCGGACGCACAAATCATGTTTTTGGTGTTCAACACCGCCGGCATCACCCTGATACCCACGTCGGTCATCGCCATACGGCAGACCATTGCCATGGAAAACCATCTGGTGGGCTTCAATGCCGCCGACATCTTCCTGCCTACCTTGATTGCCACCTTCATTGCCTTTATTTCGGGTATGGTCATCGTTTCGCTCTTCCAAAAAATCAACTTGCTGAAACCCCCGGTTTTGATTTTCGTTGCAGGATTCGCCGCCATGATTTTTGCACTCCACTATGCGCTTTCCGGTATGCCGGCCGACAGGGTGAATGCCTTGATCGGCACCATAGGCAGCGTCATCATATTGAGCATTGTCATGTTGTTTGTCGGGGCGGGAGCCATGAAACGTCAGCCGGTTTACGACCATTTTGTGGAAGGTGCCAAAGAAGGGTTTTCGGTGGCGGTGAGAATCATTCCCTACCTCGTAGCCATGCTGGCGGGCATAGCCATATTCAGGTCGTCGGGCTGCATGCAGTACCTGATAGGCGGCATTGCGGCGGCGGCAGCGTTTTGCGGGCTCAATACCGATTTTGTACCCGCACTGCCCGTGGCCCTCATGAAGCCCCTGAGCGGCAGTGGTGCCCGCGGCCTTATGGTAGACGTGATGCGCACCTATGGGGTAGATTCGTTTCAGGGTAAATTGGCCGCCATCATACAGGGCTCCACAGAAACCACGTTTTATGTGCTGGCCGTTTATTTCGGCAGCGTGAATGTGAAAAAGACCCGGTATGCCGCCGTTGCCGGGCTGTTGGCCGACACCGCCGGCCTTATTGGCGCGATAGTGACGGGGTATATATTTTTCCATGGCAAGTAGGGCTGTAGCAGCAGCATCCCCATAATTCCATGTATAGTGCTAATTTTATTGCCGCTTCATGAAATTCCGTTTCAGCATACCGGTCGTTCTAATATGCCTCGGCATATTTTGGGCAGCACATGCCGGGAAGCACCGTTTTTATCGCCAACTGCCGCGCACGGAGGGAGAAATGGTCACCCGGCTGTTGGAATGCTTGCGCAATCAGGATACGGTGGGCTATTACAACCTGTTTCCCCCCTTCGACACTTTGTGGCATTTCGTGATGCACAATCCCGACCACACGCCCGGCACGGTGGCCGAGTTGGAAATGCTGAAGGAGCACCCACGGGTGCTGGTGGAATTCGACCCCTATTACAACCCCAGTATCATGGAGCATTTTTGTTTCGTGTTGAAAAAGGGTGCCGATTCGGGCCTGCACTGGGGCAGCTTGGTACTGGCTCGCTACCAACTGCAAAAAGAGCCCATGCGGCGCGAGTTGATAGGATATGAAAAAGTGGTTCCCGAGCGGTTTATGGGCTACCTGTTTGTGCGGGAAATATCCGGACATTCCACCTATTGCATTGCCGTGGCCGAAATCCAAAAGTTCAACGGCTACTTTGTAGGCGGGCAGGTCATCAATGTCATGGAGGCATCTACGGTAGAGGAATACGAGGCTCGGCTCGAGTTTGAAAAGAACTACATTTTCAAGCTCCGCACGGAGGAGGAAGATTCATCTGCAGCCGCCATCAAGCGCGACTCACTGTATCTGGATTCTGTAAAAAAGGGCTGGATAGTGTTGCCGCCGGTAGACAGTGCCAAGTTGAAGGACAGTGTGGCCCGCGCAAAAAAGGGCGCGTTGCTGAACGGCGCATTCACCGATGAAGACACCCAGAAAGTGAGGCGCGAAGTGGTAGACCGTAAGTATTACGAAGGCAAATTCGATGATGAGATTCCCGTAGAGCTGTTCATCCGCTATATGCGCGATGTGGGCACGGGTACCGTGGGGTCTTATGATGCCCTGTATAAATTTGGCGACCAAGTAAAATATGTGCGGCTCGACGTAACCAAGACGGGTGAGAAATGGGAGTTTGACGACGACCCTCCCGTAGGCAGCATGGAACTCGTCCTCAAAAACCGCATCTACACCGGCACTTGGACCAACAATGAAAGTAAGTCGGGCTATGATGCAGTATTGAAAGAGGTGCCCATAGCACCGCGCAAGTTGGAGATGCTCGACAAAATCTTGGAAAAGGGACTGTCGGGCCGGTCGGACGAAGAGAGTCAGGAAGACAACAAGAAAGACAAGAAGCGCGAAAAGAGAAAAAGCCGACGGGAGAGCGACGACGAGTAGCAGCACTTTCCAGAGGCGCGGGAACCGCAAGGTGGCAGAAGCATCGAGCAGTTTGAGGATGGTAGAGCGGGCGGAACCGCGTTAGCCATTGCAATTTAGTGTATAGGGATGGAGCAATACCGAGAAAAAGGAAAGAATTGCCCGCGCGCCCATAAATCAAAGTCTATTACCGAAGCACGTATCATTGCTTATATTTGTCGGCGTTTATGTCTGCATTGAAGTTTTACCCGTTGAAGGTTAAGGAAATTCGTCAGGAAACCGACGATTGCATTTCCGTGTTGTTCGATGTTCCGAAGGAACTGGAATCCACTTTCCGGTTTGTGCCGGGGCAGTACCTCACCATCCGCCTGGTAACCCCCGAATGGGACATCCGGAGGTCATACTCCATATGTTCGGGCGTGAACGATGGAGAACTGCGGGTGGCTGTGAAAAAAGTGGAGAACGGCAAGTTTACCGGCTATGCACACAGTGTGCTCAAGGTGGGCGATGTGCTCGAAGTAATGCCCCCCATGGGCACTTTCTGCATCAAGCGGCCCGCCAAAAAACATAAAAACTACTTGGCATTTGCCGCAGGGAGCGGCATCACTCCCATTATGAGCATCATGAAGACGGTGCTCCAGAATGAGCCCGACAGCACGTTTTCGCTGGTGTTCGGCAACCGCAATCGCGGGTCGGTCATTTTCCGCGAGGAGATAGAGGGCTTGAAAAACAGCTACATGGGCAGGCTGCGCCTGTATCATGTACTGAGCCGCGAGTTGATGGATGTGCAGATTCTTAACGGCAGGATCACCTCCGAGAAATGCAGAGAGCTGTTCGATGGCCTGATAGACCCCAAAGAGGCCGACGAAGCCTTCATTTGCGGTCCCGAAGAAATGCTCCATGCCGTAAAAAAGAGCCTCACCGAGCATGGTATGGCGTCGGAGAAAATCCATATCGAATTATTCACTTCTCCCGAGCAACCCCAAGCCGCAGAGGCCGGCAAGGTAGCCACCGGCAAGGCCGACAACGGCACTATGAGCCGCGTGAGCGTGACTGTAGACGGCATTACCACCGAAATGGAAGTGCCATACAATGGCGAAAGCATATTGGAAGCCGCCCTGAACCGTGGTGCCGACCTCCCGTTTGCCTGCAAGGGCGGAGTGTGCTGCACTTGCAGGGCCAGAATCATGGAGGGCGAAGTGGAAATGACGGTGAACTATGCCTTGGAGCCCGACGAAGTGGCCAAGGGCTTTGTGCTCACCTGCCAGTCTCACCCCCGAACCGCCCGCGTGGTGGTCGATTTCGACCAACGTTAGGTTTTTTGGCATTAGTTGCCATCGTTGAACGGACGTTTGCGCATACTCTTCTTGAACGACTCCCGTTTTTTGGAGTCCAAGCGCTGCTCTATGGCGGCACGTGTGGCCTTTGTGGCCTTGCGGGGCTTGGGCACCACCAGGGCCCGGTTCACCAATTGCAGCATCTTCGTGCAGGCCAATGCCTTATTTTCCAGTTGCGAGCGGGTCTCGCTGCACTTTACCGACAAGAGGCCTGTGGTGCTTATTTTGCCGGCCAATTTGAGGGCGATGCGGGTCTTTTCTTCGGCATTGAAGCAACGCGAGTCTGCCACGCACCACATTGCTTCCGCAGCGGTTTCCACCTTATTCACATTCTGGCCACCCGGCCCTCCGCTCCGCGCCGTCCGGTAGCTGATTTCCGCCGAAAAATCAATCATAATGCAAAGTTACGGTATGTGGGGCGGGCTGCGAATGCTACCTACATTTTATAGCGCAATCCGTGCATAGTGCAATAACTTTGCAACATGAAAAATTTGAGGGCCTTATCGTTGGCCGAGCTGGAAACACTGATGAAGGATTTGGGGGAGCCGAAATTTCGGGCGGCACAAATCCACAGTTGGTTGTGGCAGAAGGCGGCCGGCGACATCTCTGAGATGACCAACCTGTCGAAAGCCCTCCGCGAAAAACTCGCGGAGCAGTTCGCCATCCCCAAGGTCATTATCCAGCACAGCCAGTTCAGCAGCGACGGCACAATCAAAAACCGCCTGCAACTGCACGACGGCAATTATGTGGAAAGTGTGCTCATACCAACCGAGCAGCGGCTCACGGCCTGCGTGTCGTCTCAAGTGGGGTGCTCGCTGTCGTGCAAGTTTTGCGCCACCGGCTACATGGAGCGCAAACGGAATCTGGAATTCGACGAAATAGTGGACGAAGTGACGCTGCTTAACGAACAGTGCGAAAAACAGTATGGCAAGAAACTGAGCAATATCGTGTTTATGGGCATGGGCGAACCCCTGCTCAACTACGGCAATGTGCTGCGCGCCATAGACATCATCACGGCCCACGACGGCTTGGCCATGAGCCCCAAGCGCATCACGGTGTCCACCGCCGGTGTGGCAAAGGCCATCACGCGGCTGGGCGACGACAAGGTTAAATTCAAACTCGCCCTTTCGCTGCACGCCGCCAAAGACCACAAACGCAACGAAATCATGCCCATCAACGAATCGAACAACATTGAGGCGCTGGTGGAGGCTTTGAACTACTTCTATAAAGCAACAGGCAGTGAAATCACTTTTGAGTATATCTTGTTCCGCAACTTCAATGACTCGGAGAAGGATGCCGAAGACTTGGTGAAGCTGTACCGCCGCGTGCCCGTAGACTTGGTGAACCTCATTGAATACAACCCCATTATGAATGCCAACTACGACAAGCCCGATGAAGATACCGTAGCCGCATTTATGGAATACCTGCACTCCAAACGCGTGAATGTGCGCCTGCGACGCAGTCGCGGCAAAGACATAGATGCCGCCTGCGGCCAGCTTGCCAACCTGGGCCGGGGATAATAAACCCGATTCAAGCAATCTGCCCTCCCCGCAAAGCCGCCCACTGCCGTTTTGCGGGCAATGCGGGATGGTCGAGGTATGCGGATTACATGGGTTATACCGTCTTTCAAAAGGACGGACACGATAACGTTTACATTGCAGGCACTTTTGCCGATTCGCTTAGTATTGGGAGTATCATGTTAACGGCGCCGGTGCCAAATATGCCCCAATCCCGCATCCCCTACCTAACCCTGCCACCGCTTGCCTACGGTGTGTACATCCTGAAGCTACAGCGTGCCGATGGGGTGAATTGTTTGAGGCTTGTCGTGAAAAGGTGAATGTCGCAACAAACCGAGTCCCGGCAACCCCTGGTTTAACACACTAAGATTTTGGCAGTCGTCGGGCGGTCAATACCGGTTAGCTATCGCATAGGGGTCTACCAATACCTCAAACCGGCGAGGGTCGGGTTGCAGGGTGTTGAGGTCATAAACGGTATACCAGCCCGGCTTGCCGCCCGGCGATGCATGGTGGGCAGTGCCATCAAGATTGGTACTGCATACGTATACCAGCCCATCCTGCTCATCCACACATACATCATGCGGCTCATAAAAATCGCCATACAGGATGTGCACTACTTTGTCGGTCGTGTAGTCTATCACATATACCGAGCCCTTGCGGCCGGGCAACACACCCGCGCTGGAATCGTACATACAGGTCACAAACATCCAGTGTTTCGACTCGCAAATGGCAAATTCCTGAGGATAGATGCCGACCGGTATGGAATCGAGTACCGCACAACTGTGCGCATCTACCACACGAACCTCGTTGCTGTTTTCGCAGGATACGTAAAATTTCGAATAGTCGGGCAGCATCTGCAACTGATGGGGGTCGGGCGTGCCGGGCGCCGATGTATAGGTGGTGGATGAGCCCTTGATAGGGATGGTTTTATAGGACTTTGGACTATTGCAATACCGATAAACCACATTGCCATATTGCGACGCTATGAAAAAAGTGTCGAACGATGGATTGCTTTCTATGCCATGCGGGTTGGAGAACGATAGCCCGCCCACATAGTAGTCTACCGCCATGGCATCGGCATTAATGACCGAGAAACCGCCAAATCCGAGCCAGTTGGTAGCCGCTATGGCGGTATCCGATGCCGGGTCGTTCAACAATATACTCCATTTCGACCCGCTGGGCCCCGTCACCCCGCTCATGTCCACTTGAGATATCACGTGGTCGGTATTGGCATCGATTTTTTGGATGTAGTTGCCGGCATAGAAAATGACATATCCATACTGTCCCGAATTGGAGAAGCACACATCGTGTGCCGATTCGATGTCTACCGGATTGGCACCAATCGGGAAGTAGCGCATCACCATTTTACTCTGGGCGTCAATCACCCCCATAATGTCGTTGCCCGTCATGGTGAGGTATATTTTCTGGCGGGTATCGGGGTTGGAGGCAAAGGGGATGTTGCCGCCGGCATCGGGTGCTCCCTGGGCAATCCAGTCGTGCAGCACCTCATATTCTGCCTTGCTGAGATGCGGCATTACCCTGTCGGGCGTGCTGTAGGGCATGGTGGGCAGCCGCACAAACCCGAGCGATGAGTCGGTATTGGTTACATAAAGCAATGGGCTGTACATGGGGCTGTAGGCTATTACCGCCGCTCCATTGTTGCCCCCCTGAAAAAGGTGTTCCCAAGTGTCCAGCAGCAGTCCGTCGGCATTTTGGTGGCTCGCGGCATTGTGGCAGCCCGATATGGCGCATTTGTTGAGCAGAATGGCGGCCACACGGGGTGGGAAATTGCCATTCGGCACAATGGGTTGAGGCTGGTGTTTGCAGCCCATAAAGCATGCCGCACCCAGAAACAACATAGCCCCCAACCAAGCGAAAATCCGTTTACCCACTTCCCCGAATATTTTTATAAAGGTAAGGCCTGGTAGATTCCGACGGCATTACAGCGGCGAAAAAGACAATACGGCAGGCCAAAGGGATAGGTTTGGCACGAATGCCTTACTTTTACTTGCTGTAGAGGCAACCGCGTTCTCGAGCCGCCGCCAACGGTGGGCTCCGGCACTGGAGAAACAGCCCTCGCCGACCTATGTTAGTAGCAATCTACAATAGGGTATTCGACCCGATTGATGTACCCATCATCAAAAAGATACTCGATTTGGTGGAGGCCCACCGCCTGCAACCCGTCTTTTTCAAGGATTTTTACGAGCGCATCAGTGCCTTCTGTCCCTTTGCAGAGACGCCCAAACTGTTTACAGGCAAAAAAGACCTGCCCCGCAATACCGATATGTTCCTGAGCCTTGGCGGCGACGGCACCATTCTGGATGCCGTATGCTTCGTGGGCAACTCGGGTATTCCACTCATCGGCATCAACTTGGGCAGGCTTGGCTTTCTGGCCGCCATTCCGGAGGAGGAAGTGGAAGAAGCCCTGCTGTCGCTGGTACGGGGGTCTTATACCGTGGAAAAACGCACCCTCGTCCACCTTGATTCCAGCATACCCCTGTTTGATGGCGCACCTTATGCGCTGAACGAGTTCACGCTGCACCGGCAAGACACGTCGTCGATGATCAAGATTCACACCTACCTCAATGGCGAATTCCTGAATACCTATTGGGCCGACGGGTTGATAGTGTCTACCCCCACGGGGTCCACGGGTTATTCGCTCAGTTGCGGTGGCCCGGTAGTATTTCCGCAAACCTCCAGTTTCGTCATTACCCCCGTTGCGCCCCACAACCTCAACACCCGCCCCATCGTGGTGCCCGACGACAATGTGATTTCCTTCGAAATAGAAGGCCGCTCCGAGCACTTCCTCTGCACCCTTGATGCGCGCACGGAGATGATTCGCAGCACCGTTCAACTTGCCGTAAAAAAGGAGAGCTTCACCATCTCCCTCGTTCGCCCCGACGAACACAATTTTCTAAAAACCATCAGGCAAAAGCTGTACTGGGGGATAGACAAGCGGAATTGAGGAGTTGGGCCACAAGTCGCCGCTGCCCACCATCGTCGACCGCACGTCGGGTTACGGCATCATAAGGAAGCTCGATTCCAAGGAAGCGGAACACACCGCAGGCAAGGTCGAGGCCCCGACCCCGTTCAAAGGATGTTGCCATACCGTCAGTTCCTACAACGCCCGGGAATTCGCAAAGCACGAAACGGTGGCCGAAAAATTGGGAATCGAATACAACTTTAAGAATCCCTACCACAGTTGGTTGAGGGGCTCCAACGAAAACTTCGACCGGTTGGCACGGCAGTATTCGCCAAAAAACCGACTTGTCCAAAATCACCGATGAAGAGGTACGGATGGGGTTCGGGACGAACTCAACAACCGGGAACGAAAAGGCTGGGGTAGGTTTCTCCCAACCAATACCTTTGCAATCTATCGTTAATGGAAGTTGCATTTGGTACTTGAATGTTGCTATCTTGAATAGAACAAAATTTGGGAGCCAGTCCATCAATTCGGATATACATGCAAGGTTATGGGATATGCCTTGGTCACACCCGCCTCAGCCACCATAATATTGATCTGGTATTTGCCGGTGTCTTTTAGAGACGTTGCCGCGAGATGGAATGCAACATCGTAGTTGAGCTTGAAAGTATCGGAATCGGGAGTACAGGTTACACTTGTCGGGAGCCCCTGCAAATAGCACGTGAGCGGATAATTCGCTACGTCTCCCGATAGGGCCCTAAATGAAAGACGGGTATCATAGTTGGTCGACGTATTATTTACCCACACCGCCAGATAATTGAAGGTATCGGTACCAATGGTATCGTAACCATTTACAAGTATGGTATAGGAAGGAGCTACATGTGGCACCTGCCCATCGGGCACTTTGTAGCACCCCGCCAGAAATATTAGAGACAAAAAACACCCATACTTCATAACATCAAAATTTGTAGGCCACGCCACAGTTGAAAATACCCCTATACCCCAATCCGCCCTGCATAAAACCGCTGAATTTACGCCCCACCCTGATGCCAAAGGGCGAAATATAGGGGGTTAAGTTGAGTAAGACACTCCCGAGCACCATGCTGGAGCCAAGGGAATTTACCCCATTGCTGAAGTGGCTGTAATAATAAGGTCCACTGTAGGTATCTACTTCATCCCGCACGCTAAATCCTAGCCCTATGGTGCCATAAAAACGGACGAATCCTTTGAAAATCCTGAAGTAGCTGAACTGCATCTCGGGAGCTATGGTGAGGACCTGCATCTTGTAGTTACCCAGTGCGGTGGCCTCATAATCAACATGGTGGGTCGTTCGCCGTACTACAACCTTATCCCATGCGCCGCTCCCAGATTCAAATGCAATGGTAAGTCCGAAAGCCATATGCTTGTTACGGTGGTATTGGCAATCGACTTCCAACACACCGGTGCCGGCCCCCATAACATATGGTGACCTATAATCTGTCCCGACACCTACGAACGACATACCTGTGGGGATTCCGTAACTCAACCGCAATTCGGGTCCATGCAGATTATTGCTTCGGATGGTAGTAGAATCCTGCCTCGCCATGAGGGCCGAGCTGTAAGAAACGATCAATAATGCCCCTATGACAACACGCTTCATAAACCGAAATATTTGTTTAGGCATAGCTGTATTCATCAAGGTGATTCCTGCTTTGAAATTGAAAAACCCGCAGTGACGTCGCCATGTTAGCTATTGGCTTTAAATACTATCGCCCGGGAGGATCACAGACTATTAGGAAGAGGGATCGAATTCCATCTCACAACAGTTGTTCGCGGCAAATATCACGTCAACGGAATAGCAACGTAAAGGTACTTTTTACCGGCTATTGCGCTTTTTTTACTTTACGCCACATAGTTTGGTGCATTTCGAACGATGTTGATGCTCAATAGGCTATTTCGATACTATAGCCCCGTTTTATAAAAAGTGATTGCGGCAAAATTGCGTTGGGTCTTAACGATGCTGCCGTACCCAGGAAACCATCTCCGGCATCCGTTTTTTTCCATTCCTATGTACTGCCACCTTCGGCAGGTGCAGCTTTCTCCTCCTCCATCCGGTAGGGCACCGTGATGATTTCGGCACCCACACGGCTTCGATTTTCGAGATGGTTTTGATGGTGAAATTGTGGAAGCCGCAGAGCCATTTGCTGATTTCGGCTTCTGTTTTGCCCATTGCATTCGCCAAGTCTCTTTGCATCATGCCATTTTATCCCATCAACAACTCCATCTGATGGGCAATCTCAAGGAAGTGGTCAATAAAATTATTGGTTTCTTGAGGTGTTTCGGCAGCAATTTTATCAAAAAGGCCGGTGTCTTCATTTTGTCGTGACGTTGTAATTTTCGGTATCGTTGATTTATCAATTAGAAAGCGACCTTCCCAAACTCCCTGTATTTTCGAATCTCGACAACCCACTCAATTTAAAAGTTAAATAGACAGTAGGGGTATTTTTGACGTCCTAATCCGGTCTATTCTTGACATCTTACTCCGTTTTTTCATACCTTTATATGTTAAAGCAGCCTGTAGTGATGAAAAAGCACCTTTTCATTTTGGTCTTTGCGTTTGTTGTATTGCTGTGGGGCAGTGCCCGCGGACAATTGGTGAGTGGCAACTCGTACTTGAAGGGCAACTACCTAGAGCTGGGTGTAAATCCTAACGGCTACTTTGGCTCGGAAACATGCGCGCCGTCAGGCTACCATCCAGAATATTTGTGCAATCTCGGCTTCGTGGCCGACCCCTCCATGGACGGCTGGACCGTTGGTACCCCACCATATTTCGGCGACTATTTCCTGCCGGGCAGTCCCTATGAGGGCTTCGGCATACAAGCCAATGGATTGTTGGCCAACAGTTACGGGGGAGCCGGAGTCTCCCCATTCCTCCACGGCAGCAACATTTCCGATATGTTTGCAGGCGGCATATATACCGCCGTTTGGCAAGGCACTATCGATACGCTTTCCGACAGCCTGCAAATAACCCAGGTGGTGACGCTGGATACCGGCAACCTCTATTTCAAGGTGGACGTCACACTGACCAATCTCGGTGTATTGCCATTGAACAACATATATTATACCCGTAATTTGGACCCCGATAATGCCGAAGAAGAAAGTGGCACATTTTCCACCAACAATTACATCGTTGGGCAGGTAGCCGATACCGGTTTCAGTTTGGTGACTGCTATCGACCCCATTTACCAAATGGCATACTTGGGGTTAGGGTCTGCCGATACGAATTCGCGGGTATTTACGTTCGAATATTGGCCCATGCAATACTACGTCCCCGATTTGTCGGTGCTTTTTGGTTCCCCGTCCGGCTTCACGTTTGCCCAAGGCGATTCTGTACCCAATGCCGACATCGGCATCGGTATAGCGTTCCGCATCGCGCACCTGTCGGGGGTAGACAGTGCGGCGGATAGCGTGGCGGGCAAAATCACCTCGGGCGGCCTGCACCCGGCCAACAGCAAGACTATCTCCTATTTCTTTTCCTTTAGTCCAGATGCGTCCACCAAAGCCCTACGCGGTGGCACCGACACTACGGTGACCGCAGTGCGTAACGTCAACACGGCTGCTACGCTCAAGGTATATCCCAACCCCGCAAAAAATGCTGTTTTCGTAGCCGGTTTGGAACCTTCAGACCATATCTGCATTTCCAACATGATGGGCAATGTGTTCGACTTACCGCAAACGGGTTTTTCGGGTGGTACAGGTACTTACAGCGTGGCCGGCCTCGTTCCCGGTCATTACCTACTCCTCGTGACGGATGCTGTGGGCATGGTGAAGGCCCGATTGCCGGTAGAGCGCAATTAGGGTGCCCGAAAGTGGCATTACTCCTGCTTCCAGCCGGCCGTAGAGGTTGCCGGCAGCCGCGTAGACATGCCCCGTTGGGCACCCCCGCGAAATTCAAGCCACGATACCAACCATTTACAAATTTGCCATGTCTTTTACCTTGTCCGTTGCCAAAAACCGGAGAAGCCCATGAAGAAATTGTGCCTGATTGCGTGTTTGTTGCTCACTTTTTTGGTTTCGGGAACCGCGCAGATAAGCTGGCAGTGGGCTCATGCAGGCGGCAGTGCCGGCCCATTGATGACCGGCACGATGGACCTCGACGTGTGCGACATCACCACCGACAAGTGGGGAAATATGTATGTGGTGGCCGACATGTATACGCTCGACATGTATATCGCCAACCAAACCTTTCCCGGATTCGGCGACCCCGATGCCCTTCAAACCTGCATTGCTTGCTTCGGCTGCGATGGCACGCTGAAGTGGTACAAGATGCTGATAGGCTCTTCTTCGCAAGCCATCTCCATAAAGACCGACACCGTGGGCGGTGTGTATGTGGCGGGTGCCGAATACATCAGTGCGGCCGCCGGCGGCGGCGGGCCCGATAGCGGCTACATCATGAATGCCACCACTACAGATACAGTCATTGCCCCTATCAATGGCCACATAGGCACTGGCGACCTGTATCGCACCATGTATTTGTTGAAGCTGGACACCGGAGGCGCATTCAATTGGTACCGTTGGATAGAGCCCGACACGACAACCATGTTTGCCACCAACGAATCGGGCATTTACGACATGAACGTAGACCCTTCGGGAAATGCCTACCTGCTGTGCATGTTGAAGCCCGGCCTGTATGGGGGCACATTCGTGGCACCCGACTCGGTGGTCTATGCACCCTACATCTTGAAATATGACCCTACGGGTGTTTGTACCGGTGGTTTCCGGTTGCCCATTACGAGCGTGAACTATCAAGCCAAGCTGCACATGACACGCGACAGCAAGCGGAACCGGTTCTACTTGGACGGCTACTCGGGCGATACTGCCGGTGACACCGCTTGGATTGGTGGCGTGATGATTTCGGGGGTCTATCTGGCCTGCTTCAACGACACCGGCGGCATGCTCTGGATGGCGCACGACAGCATGACGGGTCCGGTGGCATCGGTGCAGGACCGCGTGGCACTCGACCGCTACGGCAACATCTACATGACGGGCGGCAGCCAATGGGGTGTCTATTTCAATGGTACGGAGTTTACGGGTGGCGGTGCATTCGCCATAAAGCTAGACACCAATGGGCACAATGTCTGGGTATCGCAATGTGCCAATAATGATGCGGTTGAGGGATACGGCATTGCCGTATCCAACGATACGGTGGCCGTAGTGGGCATGTATTCCACCAATTTCATGACTTGGGGTGCCGATACCATAGGCGGTTTTGCACCCTATCAAACGTTTGTATGCAGGCTAGATGCCAATACAGGAGCCGGAATATATCTGGATACCGTGAGGACTGACGGCAACCTGTGCCTACCCGCGAGCGGTGGTGGTTTCGTTTTCGGCTCCAACGGCTCCATCGCTGCCGACCCCTTCGGGAATTTCTACACCGGTGGCATGTTTACGTCGCAAATATTTCTGGCCGGCGACACCCTTACGAACATCGGCTCGTACAGCAACTGGTGGGTGGCCAAGTTGGGAACCGGCAATTGCAGTGTACCCGTTTTCGAATTGGGTTCAACAACGCTACATACCGGGTCGATATCGGTGTTCCCGAATCCCTCTTACGGGGAATTGAATATCGATGGTGCCGCACTCGGCAGTGTTGTAGAAGTCTTTAACGCCCAGGGGCAGATTGTCTATTCGGGAACCATCGGCAGCACGTTGCAAACCCTGCGCCTCAACCACTTGAATCCCGCCTGCTACTACCTACGCATAAGCGACCCTTCGGGCAACCGTAGCACCAAAACGTTTGTATTGCAGTAAGTGGGTCTCTGCACTGCCGAAGCCCCATTGCCAAATCTCGACTTAAAAACACACACCCATGAAGAAAACCGCAATACTCTGCACCTTGTTCCTCTCCTTGTTCCTGCATAGCCATGCGCAGGTAAGTTGGCAGTGGGCCCATGCCGGCGGCAGTGCCGGCCCGCTGTTGAGCGGCACCGAAGACCAAGACATAGAAGACATCACGACGGATAAGTGGGGTAACGTCTACGTTATTTCGGATATTTATACTTTGGACGTGTATGTCGACACCGCTTCCTTTCCGGGATTTGGGAGCCCCAATGCCCGCGAAACCTGTATAGCATGCTTTCGTTGCGACGGTTCGCTGAA
>CAIVHI010000474.1 GCA_903905685.1 uncultured Bacteroidota bacterium
CGTGACTACATCTATACCGTTATCGGCCAGGTCACGCAGGGTTTGGAGCACTTCTTCTTTTTCCTCGCCTAGGCCCAACATAATGCCGCTTTTGGTTCGCATGCCGCCGTCCTTCAGCCTGCGCAAGGCCTCCAAGCTGCGATGGTACTTGGCCTGAATGCGCACCTGCTTTGTGAGGCGTTCCACCGTCTCCACATTGTGAGACACCACTTCGGGTGCCACGTCAATGATGCGCTGTAGGTTGTGCCACTCGCCTTTAAAGTCGGGAATGAGGGTCTCCAAAGTAGTTTCGGGGTTCAATGCGCGAACGGCTTTCACGGTATTGGCCCAAATCTCCGATCCCCCGTCTTTCAAGTCATCACGGTCTACCGATGTTATTACGGCATGCTTCACCTTCATGAGGTGAATGGCCTCGGCCACGCGTTGCGGTTCGTCCCAATCGGCCGGCAACGGGCGACCTGTAGCTACATTGCAAAAGCCGCAGGAGCGCGTGCAAATGTTGCCCAATATCATGAATGTGGCCGTGCCTTCGCCCCAGCACTCGCCCATATTGGGGCAATTGCCACTCTCACAAATGGTGTGCAATTTATGCGTGTCTACCAAGCCGCGAACGTGGCGGTAATTTTCGCCCATCGGTAGTTTTACACGTAACCAATCGGGTTTTTTCACGCGCGGTTCAATGGTAGGGGTAGTGGAACAAGAATGCTGCATATCGGCCATAGAGGTGCAAATTACTGAAAACTGTGTTTGGTGCTCCAAAAACATGCGCCAATCGGGCTATAACCACCCAAGAAGATGGCGGCACTATTGGTCGAGCAGTCCGTTCTTACCACAATGCTCCATGAATTTATCGTACGCTTCTTTGATGTCGTTGGCCTCCTTGGTGGCCTCGGGTGTGCCGAGCCGGGAAAGGTGGTCGACTGCCGGCGGATAAATGTGCGAATAGAAACGCGGCGCAATGCCTTTGTCGGCCAAAGTGAAATAGATTTGGTTGACCCCAACCAAAAAATACAGCAAAATAATATGGTTGGAGAACGACTGCATGGCCTCCTTGATGGTACTAGTGCCGTTCCCGTAGCTGAATTTGTGCTTTATAGCCGCCGCGACACCAAATGCCAGCGAGAGTCCCAGTCCTATATAGAACGGGAGATCGGAATTCTTCCAATGTTGAATTTTGAACATGGCCGATATCCCGAAAAACACGCCCGCCCAGCATGCTAAGGCCAATACCCGTGCCAAATTTCGATTCTTGTCTTTGAATTCGCGATAAATGCGGCGGGTAGACCGAGCATACAGCAGACAAAGGCAAAATATACTCAAACCGAACATTTGGTGGGCATATGGCCAATACATGTGTTTGAAAAAGAAGGCTGCCATCAGAGTCAACAATAGGAAATTCTCCCAAATCTTCTTCAGGTATTTGTTCTCCCGCTTACGGAGGCGGCACAATATGCGGTGATAAATGCAATATATGGGGATGAACGAGGCCAATGTGGCAAACACACCTCCTGCAGTCAATGCTGTAGATTTCAGGGCATCTGCCACGGGGCCATTAAGCACATGCAATGTTTCGAGGCAAAGAGGAACCAAGAATAGCGTCATAGAGCCTAAGAATGTAAAATAAACAGTCTTGAAAAACCAATTTTCCGATTTACCACGTTCCCGCCGCGAGCCACGCATGCCTTGTGCCAACTCCACGCCAAACGTCACCAACATGCCCAGTTGACAATAAAATATCAATTTATTACCCCATTCATTCTGCGCAAAGCTCGCAAACGACCCAAAGACCATGAAGGCGAAGAGGAACAATATGATGCGCGTGGATTGTTTCATGGGTTAGTCGTCGTGGCTTTGAAATACACCATACAGAAGCGTTCTTTCGTAAGGATTCTTTTTCATTTCGTCGTCGTCAATATCCATGTTTTTTTCGGAAAGGTTCAAATAGGACCACCCATCGTACTTGTCGGATAACCGTATTGTCTTGAAGCCATTTAGCATAACATTGTAAAGGCTGAGTTGGTTGTTGGAGGAGGCGTAGTTTGGAATTAATGAATACGCATCATAATATCTTCCCGACTCACATAATCCTTTGCTTAAGAAATAGAAACATTTGCCTTTGTCGTTGTCGTCTTTTGTTTTCGTTAACTGCAATGCGATTTTTAGGCCGCCACCTGTAGCTATTCGCCCCAAAATTTCAAATACCTTGTTGCCGAATGTCGACGTACTGGTAGAAAATTTCCCAAGCAATCTATCTGTGAATGCAATGGCCTCGCTTTCTTGGTGCGCCCTTATAAACGTGTCGATACAGGTGAGCAGGAAATCGCGTTTTTGATAGTCGTCTGGCAGTGTATCAGCAACATGCATTAAATATTCGGCGTCGAACATTTTTTCACTACGCTTTTCATGTGCCCTCGTTCTTGCTTGCAAGATAGCTGTTGCGTCGAAAAGAGGTAAATAGAAATGCCTCAAAATGTAAGACCGATAACCGGTTTCCCTACCGTAAATTTTCGGAAGCAGCCTTCCAAGTTCAACATGATCCAAAAACGTTTTGGCCATTGAAGTATCGTGTATCGAATGGTAATAAAGGCCCAAGAATGCCGAAAATGCATCACTATCGTTGCAAGCAAACATTTGGTTGATGAATATAGCCGGGTGGAAATTCAAGGGTTTGAAATTGTTCAAATCTGTTAACAACTTGGCTCCCGCAATCAATAAATCCATATCGACCTCTCTATTAAGGCGGTCGGGGCGTTGAAAAGCATTGATAAGTTCGCAATCGAAAAATCCAAGTGGGGAGGCCATTTTTTCAGCCCCAAGCAACGGTTGGAAATAATCTTCGGTCTTGGTTCCATACTCTGAAAGGTTGACAAGGTCGACCAAGAAGGGGGCTCTAAAAAACTGACCGCGGCTAGAAAAATAGGGGGTTGAAGTTGAAAATTTCTTATTCAAAAAATCTGAGTCTGTCCAGTTATAGTTGCTCATGGAATTCATATAACTCACCCGATTCTCTGACACGGAGTCATAAAGTACTCCGTTAATCATCTTGAATTTATACAAAACCGCTCGTTCGAAAAATTGTTCGCTACCCAAATGTTTATTACCGATTGCTGAAATCCATCCGTCAATGAGCTCCTCTTTATGTTTGAAATCTAGATAGGAATCGCTCCAGTCCACCCATTCCAGCACACCGCCATTACATATGGAATTGAAATTGCAAATATTTGAATTCCCAATGTCAGGAAGAATGTGGTGTATAGACTCGGTGTTTACTACTAGAATCGGGAAGGGAAGCTCGCTCGTCAATTTCGCTGGGGATGTTAAAAGGCTACAGCAGGCCGATATCGCCGAAACGTCATACGTTCCTGATACCGCCATGCAACTTGCAAGTTCAATTGTCGCGTCCAACAAACTTTGTTTTTCTTCAGCAGTCACTATTGGAAAGGCTTCGTTCGCCTTGTTAAACTGCGCAATGGTTTTCGTCAACTCAGGTTGCCTACCCAAAAACGCATAAATTTTCATGTAGGCATAGTACGCACGAAACC
>CAIVHI010000475.1 GCA_903905685.1 uncultured Bacteroidota bacterium
CTCTCCTTCATCACAGTTTAGCAATATGCAGGCATTGCGAAATTGAAGGGAACTATGCTTGCCTTTTTTCATTATCGCTTGCAGTTGCACCCTTTCATCTGATGTCAATGAAACCTTATAACGTACCATCGCTTTTGGATGATAAAGTTACAAGTATTAATTTAGCAGACAAAATTAAATTGACGTGACATTAGTTTGTAATGGGCGCCGGCGAGTGCTGTTAAATAAATTAGAAAAATCAAGGGGTACCGGCCGTGTTTTGCATTTCGGCTTAGAGTTACTTGGTAACTTGCCGGTTTATTTCCCCGATTTCCGCAATGAAAAGAATTATCCTTGTCCTGCTCTTCGTCAGCCCGTTTCTGAACTGTTCCGCCCAACGGAAAACCGCCTTCCAAGGCATCCTCACCGGCAACGCCGGCGGAGTTGAATCTATGGGCCATACGCATGCGGGCAGTACCTCTCGGACGACCGGCATTGGCGACACCACCATATTGTCGCACATCGGCAGCAACGACACCATGGCTGTATATCCCGTTGGCACGGGCTACGGCAGCGGTTTCTTTACGGGGATGAACATCTATAACGACCAAGGATTTGCCGAACGCTACGACTTCAACAGTTCCGACAGTTCTTTGACTATTTTGGGGGTATATGCCTTGTTTACGGGCAAGGTAGGTACCGGCTTGTTGGATTCCTCGATTGTAGACACTGCGGTTTTTAAAATTTGGGACGTAAGTGCCCCTACGCCTGCATCCACCAACTTTTTCTACAGTGGCTATCCCGGCAACATCTTGGATAGCGTATCGGAAGCCGTTACGTTTTTGGGCATCGGAGCCACCGACGACACGTTAAAGTCTTTCCTATTTGCCACACCATTCCACAACCTTTCGGTATCGTTCTTTGCCGGACTTACCATCAACTACAATTTCTTCGGGCTGCAAGGCGACACTGTTGCGCTGCAATGCACCAAGAATGGCGAGCGCACCTCTCCTGTGTACTGGATAGACACGGTAATATCGAGTGCCGACACTACCTACGACACCACTGTCAATGTGCAGAATGCCACGATGTGGGCCGACAATAACTGGCACGACAACTACACCCAAAACGATTCCTTGCTGAACAATCTGGCCATTTACCCCATCGTGATATCGGGCAACCCAACCGGCATCAAGGGCATAACGCGCAGTGGGCTCACATTCTATGGCAACTACCCCAACCCTGCATCCATGGGTACGAACATCAGGTTCTCATTGGCCGTGGCGGAAAGCGTGAGCCTGATTGTTACGGACATGGCCGGGCACACCGTGCAGCGGCAACAACTGGGCGCACTTACCGCCGGCGAGCATGTGGAATACCTCGACACCCGCAACCTGGCATCGGGCACCTATCTTTATTTGCTGCGCACGGCATCGGGAGCCGGCTTTGGCGGCAAGCTGGATGTGGCGCAATAGTACACCCAAAACAGGTAGACAACACAACTCGTGTAGATAGCCGTCCTACTCAACTGAGCGGCAAGTACCTTGTTATCACTTTACCCCAAAAACTACTTTTGCCAAATTCACCTTACCCGTCCCAACCCACCAGCGGGAACACACCATCGGTGCGGCGTTCTGCGGGATTGGTTGGGAAGATGTAGCCGGCGTAATAGGTTTGGATGTCGCTAAAAGTCGCTTCCAATTCCTCCTTGGTTTCCCTACGCACCAATATGTTGCGGAACTCCTTTACGTTGGGCAGCCCTTTGAGATAGCTGGCATAGTGCCGACGCATCTCGAGTATGCCCAGTTTTTCCCCCTTCCAAGTCATGGAGCCATATAAGTGCGTGCGGCAGGCGGCCAAACGCTCGTCGAGTGTGGGCAGCGGCAGATACTCGCCTGTTGCCATATAGTGTTTGATTTCGCGAAATATCCACGGGTACCCTATAGCGGCGCGGCCTATCATAATGCCATCTACGCCATACCGGTTGCGGTATTCCAAGGCTTTCTCGGGACTGTCGATATCACCATTGCCGAAAACGGGAATCTTCATGCGGGGATTTTCCTTCACTTTGGCTATCAGCGTCCAGTCGGCATCGCCTTTGTAAAGTTGCATACGGGTGCGGCCATGTATGGAAATGGCCTGCACGCCGATGTCCTGCATGCGCTCGGCCACTTCCAAGATGTTCTTGGTGCCCTCATCCCACCCCAAGCGGGTTTTGATGGTAACGGGGAGGCTTGTAGAATCGACCACCGCCTTCGTGAGGCGCCCCATCAAGGCAATATCTTTCAACACCCCTGCGCCGGCACCCTTGCACACCACCTTTTTCACGGGGCAACCAAAATTGATGTCGAGCAAATCGGGGCCGGTAGCCTCCACTATTTTGGCCGATAGTGCCATAGCGTCTTCGTCGCCGCCAAAAATCTGAATCCCGACAGGTCGTTCGGCTTCAAAAATATCCAGCTTTTTTCGGCTTTTTACGGCATCGCGAATGAGCCCCTCTGAGGAGATGAACTCCGTATACATGAGGTCAGCGCCATTGGCCTTGCACACTGCACGGAAGGGCGGGTCGCTTACATCTTCCATAGGAGCCAACAACAGCGGAAACTCCCCTAACTCTATATTGCCGATTTTTACCATTTGCGGAGGGCAAAGTTAGGCACTTATTCAACAGCACCGGCCGGCATACCTTCACCTGTTTGTATAGACACCCGCGCATTCTAAATAAGATGCAATCGAGGTACCGAGATTTGGACCACATTCACCTCAGCCACCCCTAACTTTGCACGGCGGCGATACTGTATTTTATGAAGTGGATCATGGTTTTGGCTTTAATGTTGATAATTGCACTGGCCTCCGTAACGGCATATGGCCAGGCGTGCCCCAATGGCGACTTCGAGAACTGGACGATCCATCCTTACCGTGTGCCCGACAGCGGTTGGTACACCTCGAATCCGGCATCCATCAACGCGGCCGATACGCTTACAGTATGGATGGTGCCCGGAATTATGGGCAATGCGGCACACCTGCAAACCACAATAATAGGCATAGACACGCTCACCGGGATGATGGGGAACAGCCTCGGCAACCCATTTGGGAATAGGGGCGGCATGCCCTGCACCCATAGGCCCGATTCCATTACGGGCTACTACCGCTATCATCTCACGGGCAACGACACCGCCCTCCTGTATGTGGCCTTCAAAAAGATGGGCGCGGTGGTGGGTGCCGACACTTTCAAAATCCACGGATCGGGCAGCCTAACGGCATTCGGCAGATTTGCCTATGCCGTGACTCCTACCGTCATTCCCGATACGGTAATCATCGCCGCATGGTCTAGCAACGTCGTTCATGGTGGGGCACAATCGGGCAGTTGGCTGGAGCTGGATGGGCTGACGTTCACCGGAACCGACACGCCGCAAGTCATAACGAACGGTGGACTGGATGCATGGATCACCGACAATTATGACAAGCCCACAGGCTGGCAGGTATTACAAACGGGCAATGGCGCGTCGGGCATTTCGCAATCATCAACGGTGGTGCACTGCAACAGTTATTCCATACAGATGACCACCCCGGCCGATGTGGACCACTTGAACAACAAGGCCATAATTACCAATGGCAAGTTCACCCCAACCGGAACCACCGGCGGCCTCCCTTACACCCTTACATCCGACACCATTGCCGGCTATTACCAATATTCGCCCACGGGCAACGATACAGGAGCATTATATATAACCCTGACATTGGCCGGGATGTGGGTGGCCGGCAATTATACCATATTCACGACGAATGCCGACTGGACATATTTTGAAGTGCCTTTCAGTTCCCTCATCACTCCCGACACCCTGAGGTTGGACCTCGTATCGGGCAGCAGCTTCCACGAGGCGCCGTGGAGCACATTGTATTTGGACTGCATGCAATTGAAGTCTACCCTATCGGGTGTTGGTGAGCTGTCCGCAGCAACCGCCAACCCCATTGCCTACCCAAATCCTGCTATCGATGAGTTGCACATTGCATTGCCGCACGCATTTGCCGGCAACCTGCAGGCTACCATTTACGACGTTTATGGTCGTACCATCATTTTCCAAGCCTATGAAAGCGCCCCTTCAACCCTATCTATAGACCTTGGCTCCCTAAATGCGGGCATTTATTGTTTTGGGTTGATCGCCAATGGGACAGAGGTACGGGGGCGGTTTGTGAAATTGTAGTCCATGTTTTGGTCATGAAAAACAACCTTGACCTGAATTTTTCCGTACCTTCACAAAAATTTTTCAATGAAAAAGATGCACTATTTATCTATTTTCCCTGCATTAGTGCTGATTCTCTTGCAGTTGCCAATTGCGCATGCGGCACCTGGCGTACGCTCTGCGGCAGCAAGCATGCCCGTAACGCATACCATCGGCTTGGTGCTGGCGGCACCGGTTCATGTATGTGTCGGCGCGACCATAACCTTGGTGGATACGGCAGCCGGTGGACATTGGTCGAGCCGCAATGCAGCCATTGCAACCGTTGATACGGCCGGCATTGCGGTGGGGGTTGCCGCAGGTATCGACACCGTACTGTACGTTGTTGGCACAGACACCACGATTACCGTGGTAACCATAGATGCACCGCCACACGCCGCCCCAATTAGCGGCACACCAACGGTATGCCTGGGCAGCCTCACGATGCTATCCGACTCGGTTGCCGGGGGCACTTGGGAGTGCGCTAACAGTAATGCCGTTGTGACCGGTACCGGCACTGTTGCCGGCATCTCCAATGGCGTGGATACCGTACTATACATCGTCACCAACATTTGCGGGGCCGACACCGCGCGCTTGTCCATAATGGTTGCCACGCCGCCCACGGTAGGGAGCATAGCCGGCTTGCCGGCCATCTGTATAGGTGCCCACGATTCCCTCACGGATAGTATTGCAGGCGGCAGGTGGCACTCCTTGAACCCCTTCGTGGCTACTATAGACTCGTTTTCGGGGGTAGCTACCGGGCATGCCGGCGGTGTAGACACCATCCAGTACCGCCACGACAATAGCTGCGGTACTGCCACGGCCACTTTCACCCTGAATGTGGTGGCACCACCCCTGCCGGGCTTCATAGCCGGTGCCGACACCGCTTGTGTGGGTGCCTCCATTACACTTACCGATGCGGCGGGCATGGGCTTATGGACCAACCACTCCCCCACCCGAGGCGCAATAGACAGTTTTACCGGCATCTATGGAGCTTTGTTGCAAGGCAACGATACGATTTACTATATCATCGCCAACATGTGCGGCACAGCAATAGCCTTGCACGCCATTTATAACGACTCCATGAAAACGTCGGGCAGCATCACCGGTATGGACACGCTATGTGCAGGCTCAACCACCGCGCTTACAGCATCGGTTGGGGGCGGCATTTGGAACAGCAGTGCCACCATGGTGGCCTCGGTCGATTTTACGGGCAATGTTTCGGCGTTAGGCGCAGGCACTTGCCAAATTTCCTACCTGCTGGGTAGTGCCTGCCACAGTGTGTCGCTGTTTCCACTCACGGTGTTGCCGCTACCCGATGCCGGAATTATTGATGGCCCTACGGGATTATGCCTTCCCGTGAACGACACCGCACTGCTGACCTCAAGTTCGCCTGGCGGCATCTGGAGCAGCAGCAACCCGGGCGTTGCGACAATAGACTCCGTAGGCATCATCGTTGCATCATCCTACGGCTCCACAACGTTTGGGTACACCATCCAAAACGCATGCGGCATAAGCGTAGACAGCTTTGTGTTTGCGGTAGACATACCGGTTACTGCGATACTGGGGCCAGCAACGATATGCCAAGGCGTTACTACTCCGAACATTTTTCTGGGAGCACCGGCCGGTGGCAACTGGAACAGCAGCAATTTCCTGGTAGCTGCTGTGGTGGGCGTGGGCGGCCAAGGCATTGTGGTGGGTACAGCCGTTGGTACGGCCGTCATCTCCTACTCCCTAACCAATACTTGTGGAACCACGACTACGACCGAAGTGGTGGACGTCATCAATTGCGACACCAGCAAGGCGGCGGTCGGGAGTGCAGTTTTTGCAACAATTCCCAAATTGGTACTTTTTCCCAATCCTGCACAATATGGACGGCTTTTTGCCTCCTACTCCGCCCCGGGAGCTGTTGATGCCACGTGCACCATCCGCAACACAGCAGGTGTGACGGTCTGGAGCGGCACATTGCCCACCAACATGCCCATCGAACTGCACCTCGACTTGCCTTCAGGCATTTATTTTGTGGAAGCAGAGGCAGGTGGCTATCGGGAGCGGGCAAAACTGGATATAGAACGATAGGCCGACTATCGTGCCACGCACTAACCGCATTCGTAACCTATGGAGCGTTTCATCTGCGATATTCGTTAATTTTGACAAAAACCGGCATTGATGAAAAGAATTTACTCGCTGCACTCCATTATGATGGTCATAACTATGGCTGTTTTGGGCCTTGGGCAGACCTATGGCACCACCACCACATTTATTGGGGGGCGGGTACAGACCTTGAACGCATGTGAAAATTCCAATCCCATCTCGCTCGATTCCCTATTGCGCATCACCGACCCGGGCATCGGCGTCACGGAAACCTGGACGTTGATAGCCGGGGCCTTTCACGGCACGGCTTCTACCGGAGCCACGGGCGCTGCCACCGGCGGCGTGGTAACCCCTACCGCATTGCGCTATACGCCGGCACCCATGTACATAGGCGGCGATACCGTAAGGTACCGAGTAACGAATGGCTCCACCTCAGACACGACGGTGATTTACATCACCGTCTTACCGTTTCCACACAACGGCCCCATAACGGGCACTGCATATACGCTGTGTGCCGGTGCCACCATCGCTATGGCCGACACGGCTGCGGGAGGCACGTGGTCTATGACCACTACTAAGGCGACCATTGATGTGGGCGGAGTGGTTACGGGGGTTGCCGCCGGCTACGACACCGTGATATACACGGTTGCCAATTATTGTGGTTCCATCCAATCGCTTAAACCCATCACCATCAATCCCGCCCCCGATTACGGCACCATCTCAGGCCCCGACAGCATGTGTTTGGGAGGCGTCATCAGTTTGATAGAATCGTCAACCGTGGGTGCCTGGAGTTGCACGAATGGTCATGCGTCCATCGTTTTTGGCGTAGTATCGGCTATCTCTATCGGAGTCGACACCTTCCTTTACACGGCATCCAACAGTTTTTGCACAATGAGCGCGATGCATGTCGTCACCATCGGCACATTGCCGACAGTGAGCGGCATTGAAGGGATTTCCACGGTATGCCAGGGCGCAACTGCAGCATTTATGGACAGTGCAACCGGGGGTATTTGGTCGGTATACGACAGCACCATTGCAAGCATAGGCGCAACAGGCCTAATTACCGGCATGGCGCAGGGCACCGATACGGTATATTACCGGGTCACCAATTTTTGCGGCACCGTGCAAACAGCGACAGCCGTAGTGGTGAGTCCGCTGCCGGTGGCAATACCCATTGCGGGACAAAGTTTGTTGTGCTTGGCTACCCCCGTCATCTTCAGCGACTCGGGCGCAGCAGGCACTTGGAGCCAAAGCAACCCGACCGTGGCCAACCTGTCATCGGGTGTGGTAACAGGCGTGACCGCAGGCACCGATACCATCTTCTACAGTGTGACCAATACTTGCGGCACCGCTACTGCCGGCTTCCCCATCACCGTGAATGCCGTGCCGCATTGTGCCCCCATAACCGGTAGCAGCGCGGTATGCATCAATACCACCGACACTCTAAGAGATGCCGCAGCCGGCGGCGTGTGGATACTCACGGTAGGAACACTTACGATTGATTCGGCAGGCGTGTTGAATGCAAACTTAGCGGGCATAGACACCATCATGTACAGGATAAGCAATAATTGCGGTACCGATAGCACTTATTTCGGAGTGTCCGTGAGTCCGCTGCCCCATGCCGGGAGCGTTGTGGGCCTGTCGGCCATTTGCCCCAAGGACACCGTTTTTGCCTACAACACGACATTGGGAGGGGTATGGACCAATCTACACCCCTCTATTGCTGCTACAACCACGGTGGGCTCCGACTCCGTAAGCATCATTGGATTGAGTAACGGCAACGACACCTTGGTCTATACGGTTACGAATGCCTGCGGCCCGGCATCCACCTATCTGCCGTTCAGCGTGGGGTCTTCCACATTGTGCCCCAACGCAGTAGGCTATGTAATGCAGCCTGAAGCCGGTTTGAAAGCATACCCCAACCCGACAACCGGCATCCTCGCCGTTCGCCTCGATTTGGCGGGCACCACCAACATGGCCACCCGCTTCCGCATCACCGACCTCCTAGGCAACACCGTAATGGAGTTTGAAGGCACATCCGGCAAAACAGCCGACCTCAACCTGCACCTCTACCCCGGAGTATATTTCCTAACCGCATCAACCGCCTTAGGGCTGGAGAGTATGCGGATTGTGGTGGGGAGGTAGAGGTGGTTTGGCTAACAACAATTGACATCACCAAGTTCTCCGACAACGGGTGCCGCGCATAGGTGCTGCACCCGTTGTCGGTTTCATGTATTTGGAACATCAGTATCCCTACGGGCAAGTACATCTTGAGTTGGTGATGCCGGGTCAATATGTTTGTCCTAAAAAAAATGGGACACGTAGA
>CAIVHI010000476.1 GCA_903905685.1 uncultured Bacteroidota bacterium
CGTCAATGGGTTTGTCGATACCGAAATGGATGGCAAAGTCGTTAGAGAAAGTCAACAATATGCCGATGACATACCAACAAGGCAGGCCTATTAGGATTGCCAAAAGGTATTTCTTGAACCGCAACCCGTTATTGAGAAACATCAAAGCATTCCCCTTTTTCACTTTTTCGGTCTTCACCTGCTCATACATACCCGATTCAAAAACACTTACCCTCATGATGAGCAGGAGGAAACCAAGGATGCCGCCGAGGAAATAGCAATAACGCCAGTCGTTTCCGTTTTGGATGATGTTGTGGGCCCAACTGCTGATAGAAGGATTTGCGGCATCCTGCAACCATTCGAACGAATGTGCAATGATGTAGGCAACAATGGCACCCGTGAGGCCGATACCCGCAACGATAGAAGTTGCCATGCCGCGCTTCTCCTTGGATACCAACTCACTCACCAAAGTAATGCCGGCACCAAGCTCACCGGCAAGCCCGATACCCGCAATGAATCGAGCGAGTTCATATTGTTCAACCGTGTGAACAAAACCATTTGCGATGTTTGCGGTGGAATATAGTAGAATGGACCCGAAAAGCACGCTCAAGCGGCCCTTCTTATCACCCATAATGCCCCATAAGAAGCCTCCAAGCAACAAACCCGCCATCTGAATAGACAAAATCGACTTGCCATCCACCTCCAGTTGTTTGCCTTCCAACCCGAGACCTTTCAGGCTCTTGATTCGAATGATACTGAACAACAACAGGTCATAGATATCGACAAAATACCCCAACGCTGCGACAATGACCGGGATACTGAGCAGTCCTATGGTTTTGTTTTTCGTCATAGTAACGATTTATGTTTCTTGAGAAATCAGTTGGTGGCACCCTTGTTTTTACCGGTAACCATTTTGAAAATCACAGGCAAGGTCGTTACCAGTATAAGTCCGATAGTAATCTTATCGATATTGTGTTTTACCACCTCGAATTTGCCGAGCAAAAAGCCCGCAACAGTCATGGACGTAACCCAAACGACGCCCCCAATTGCAGAGTAAGCCCAGAATTTCTTTCTGCTCATATCCACTATACCGGCCACTATGGGAATAAACGTGCGGACGATGGGCAGGAACCTGCCCAATATGATCGCGATACTCCCTTTTTGTTCAAAATAGTCGTGCGCCTGCATCAGGTGCTTCTTCTTGAAGAAAAAATTATCCTTGCGTTCAAACCACAAATGGCCCGATTTCCTCCCCACCCAATACCCCAACATGTTGCCGCAAAATGCCGATGTGGCAATAAGCACTATCCAGTATAACAGGTTGACGACCGTGAGGGAAAATGGAGCGGCAACATTGGCAATGATGATGCCCGTGATGAAAAGCAAAGAATCTCCCGGCAGGAAAAACCCAAGAAACAGACCCGTTTCGGCAAAAATGATGAACATGACCACATAAAGCCCACCGTGGATTTGAATCCAATTCATCAGTTGGTCGGGGTCGGCAAGTAATGTTTTAAGTAAGTTTAAGAAATCGTGCATTCCGTTATATCCCTTTATATTGGCGTGAAAGTAGAAAATAATGTGAATAATATCAAATTTCCCGTGTGTTTCCGTGCACAGAAACGGCTACGGGGATGGTCAATTTGTTGGTTGCCAGCTCGATTTCGACTCCAAACGGTCTACAACGGCAGTTGCAAAACTATTGCCCACAACATTCATTGCCGCCCTACCCATATCGAGCAATGGGTCTATCCCCAACAACAACGCAAGCCCGGCAGCGGGTATTTTAAATGTCGCCAAAGTGCCAGCTATTACCACCAACGATGCACGCGGAACACCTGCTATTCCTTTACTGGTAAGCATCAAAACCAACAGCATGGACGTTTGTGTTCCGAAATCGAGCGCAATTCCGTAGGACTGAGCTATGAAAATGGAAGCAAACGTCATATACATCATGGAGCCGTCCAAATTGAAAGAATAGCCCAATGGCAAAACAAAGCTTACTATGTTGTTACGACACCCAAAACGTTCCAACTCCAGCATCAACTTAGGGAAGGCCGCCTCGCTGCTGTTGGTGGAAAATGCGATTAAGGCCGGCTCCCTGATGTGGCTTAGCAATGCACCCACACGCCTTCCCAGAAAAAGGTAGGCAACGGTGGTAAGGATACAGAATAATAACGCCAAGCCAAGATAAAATTCACCTATAAAAATCGAATACGTAGTCAGAATGCCGAGCCCTTGATTGGCTATCACTCCCGTCATGGCCCCAAATACCGCAAAAGGAGCCAACGACATGATGTAACCCGTCATCTTCAAAATGATGTGGGCAGCCGCATCTGCCATCTGGACCACAGGTTTGGCTTTGTCTCCAATGGCAGCAGCCGCCGTGCCGAACAATAACGAAAAAACGACCACTTGGAGTATTTCGTTCTTTGCCAACGCATCAAAAACGCTGGTAGGAAACATGTGGTAGAGAAAATCGCGCAACGAAAACGCAGTTTTCCCTACAACGGCGGTAGTACCAACATCGGTTGGAAGTGACAAGTGCATACTCGCCCCCGGGTTGAACCAATTGACCAAGAGCATACCCAAAAAAAGACTCACGAACGATGCAGAGAGGAACCACGCCATTGTTTTCGCACCAATGCGCCCAATAGCCCCCACTCCGCTTTGCTTGGCAATCCCGGCCACGAGCGTCGTAAATACCAACGGCGCGACAATCATTTTTATAAGCCTCAAAAAAACATCCGCCATCAAGGAAAACGGCTCCAATGCCTGCTCCCGTTGCAAGGGTGTTGCGTGCGTCAATTGGGCATTCAAAACATAACCCAAACCAACCCCGGCCACCATCGCAGCGAATATGGACAAAGTCATCCTATTACCCTTCTTTGGAAACGCGCTCTTGAACATCCAGCGCAAAATAGCGAAAGTTTGTAGCAATTGGAATGGCGAGCATTAAGTGCCCACGGGGGTGGCAAGAGGCAAAACAGCCCATTTCCGGTCATCAAGCTGCTTACCTACGCAATAAAAAAATGTGCTGTAGCGCATCGCCAATGGGTAGATAACCTTATAATTGGATAATTTTGCGCAGCGCCATTGGCGGGCAGGTAGTTATCTAGGGCTGCCTTAAGGACGAGCATTCATATGATTCCATTTAGACCTTTTACTTTAGTGGCCGCCATCATATTGTGGTGCAATGCATTGGCCTACGGACGGCTGTCTACGGACTCGCTTCACAATGCTGCCGGGGTGGCTTGGGGTGGCACTTGGGGCCTTTGTAATGTTTGCCATGAACCTTACAATGCCCAATATGCCATTCGCCAGATGCCCTATTGGAACCACCAAGTAAATGCCACGACTTTCAGGGGAAACAAACTGGACGGAGCCCCAGTCATGATTCGCCAGGGTGCCGACAACTGCGTCAACTGCCACACACCTGTCAATACGGAACCACTGTACCGGTTTCCTTCAAAAGATTTGACCAACAAAAAATGGAAAAAGTAATAGACGGCATTGTCACGAAGAATGAAATCGATTGATCGGACTTCAAAGGTATTTGCGAACATCTGTTGAATC
>CAIVHI010000477.1 GCA_903905685.1 uncultured Bacteroidota bacterium
AACCCCCCATTCTTCGCCAACAGCCTTAAGAGCCCGAAAACGGCAGTGAACCTTGCCCGACACAACGATTCGTTGGATAGTCGGGCCATTGCCGAATTAGCCGCGCGCCTCCTTACCCCCGACGGCACCCTAACGCTGCTGCTTCCTTATGCCGAATTTCGGGCTTTCAACGAAATCGCGAGGCAGGCAGGACTCCATTTGGCAGTGTTCACAGACGTCCACCACAACGAGAACGCTACGCCGAAGCGGACGATAGGCACCTTTTCCAAAGTTGCGGCGGGTGCCCCGTTGCAAAAAAGGTTCGTGATATATGAAGCCGATGGGTATACGGAAATATTCAGAAATGCGCTTTCGGGGTTTTATTTGGCGATGTAATCGAGCTACTTCCGACGGTGCAGCACGATGGTGCCCCCTTTTTCGATGGTCGTGACCACGTCCAGATAGGTCACTATGCCGCCTGTCTCCAGCCTGATTCGTGCCGTGTTGAGTGGTATGCCCCCTTCACTAACCGCTTGAAATGACAGCGAATCGGATGTGCCGGCCAGGTCGTCCCGTACCCGGAAAGGTTGCGCAGCAAGGGTGTAGTTTTTGAGCAGTGCCTTACGGCCATGAGTCACCGTCAGCACATCGCCATCGATGTCCTTGTTGTCCCAAACTTCCAAAGTAAAATCCGGCCCATTGGTTTCCAATATTTTTACGCGTCCGGGCTGTAGGGCTTCCACTACGGCGGGAACCGGCTCGATTGTAACCGTAGCGCAACGGGGTCGAGACTCGGGCGTTGCTGACGGGACGGAGTCGCGGGTGGTTGCCACGACCCTCGGCGTAGCGTCTTGAGCTGCGGGCTTACTCCCTGCTGCTTCAGGTGTTTCAGAAACAGCAGTATCTCCATCTTCCGGCACCTTACCAAGCAATTTGAATACATCGGCAGGGCTTACCAAAACGAGTTTGCCGGACGCACACAGGGTTTTGCCGCCATCCAGATAACCCTCGAAATGGCCTTTGAGCACTTCCGTGCCTTTATAATGTTTCACTGCCAGCGATCCCTGCATGATGCAGAAATGGTCTGAAATTTGAATGTCGGCAGACGACAGCACCGATTGCTCCTGAAACCGGATTTCCCGCCCGTTTTTAGCCGCAGTACAGGCGACTGCCGCGTGTGTTTCGTCCTTTCCACCTACATCGGTAACCGAGTAGCCGTCGTTGAGAGATGTAAAGGCTAGTTTGTAGGTCATCATTCGGCCCGCATCGGTGGTGGCGGTGCCGATGTAGACGGAGTCTTTGAGCCTCTTGGATTGCGCCAGGGTTGGCACGAAAAATCCACAGCCGGCGAATAGGTGGAGCAATAAGACGAGATGCTTCATATGCCATTCAGTTGCGCTTGGTCGTTTTGCAATAATAAACAACCTTGAATTGGCGAACCCATTATTTTGCGTCCGCACATGCGCGACAAATACCGCATTCCATGATGATTATTTGGGTATTGCGGGTATGCCATCAACCGGCAATATGCCCTCTGCAAACTTGCGAAGCCCTATATCGTTACTGATGATTTTCCCGGCACCGTGAGCAACGGCACAGGCAACTATCAAAAAGTCGACCTTCATTTTTGCACGGGATATTCCCAAGTCTCGGGAATCGGACAATGCTTGTTTGAATTTGTCTTGATTCAGAATATTGGCATACCTCAATGCCGATTTTTCATCGAAGTTGACCACCCTGAATGACTCATAAACGATCCGCATGATTGCGGCATGTCTGTCTATAGGCTCAAGAGCCAAACATTCCGCAATAACCACCGACGGAAACATGATTTCAAAACCCAACTTGTCGCACCAGTCAAAAAACCGCAGGGCTTCTGCAATCCTGTGCATCTCGGCAGGATTGGATTGCTTCTTGATTCCCCAAATAAAGACGTTAGAGTCGCAGCAGAACACCATCTATTCCGGACTAAGGAATTTTTCAATATCGTCGCCCCACATAAATCCATCCCAAAAACCAGCGGTCAGCTCCCGAAGTTGTTGAAAACCACTCCCAATTCGGCCTACCCTATAATTGGTAATTCCATAAAATTTGAATCCAACCGTATTTCCTGTTGCGACATTGCATAAAGCCTTGCCATTCAACGCCACGATTTCAAAAAGCCTGACCGACAGGGCGTTGGCTTGATCTTCCGTGACCTCAAAACAAACCATGTTGCCTTCAATTAGCTGTAGCCAGGCCCTCAATTTCAGGTCGCCACCCGATAACGAACCGATTTTCAACAAACGCCCGTACAGTACTGTGTCGAATTCCATCAACACATTTTCAAGTTTGATTAGCGGCATATTGGGCGAAACCGACCAAAGTCGGGAGCCTTTATGAATGAATTCAACCTCGCAACCCATCATGTTTGCCGTTTCATAGATGTTTTTGTAGGCAGCATACGCCGCCGGTGGTAGGTCTGCATATTTGCCGTCAACAAAATAAGACCCAAGCTCCCGTAATGCGCTTACAGTAACGTCGTTTCCCGAAATTACGGCAAGCGCTTGGCTTTCATTCTTGAACATGCGCAAACTGAGCATCACGGCACAGGAGCCTAATTCGGGATGATTAAAGTCGAGAATGGATTTCAATCCTGCCTCAATTGCGGTCTGCATTGCGCCCAATTCCTTTACCGTGAAAGGCACCGGGTTGGTGCTTTTACCGATAAAACGGAGTGTGAATATGTTATCGATATAGGTCAATGCAAGTTTCAATTGATGTCACAAAAGGAATACTTCGCGCTGCTTAGCTATTCAAAATTATTAAAATCCCGGATAAATACTGCAATGATTCGCATTTTTCCAGTCCGCAATGGAAGGCACCCGTCTCTCAATGATATACATATAAGGGACACCTGAATGTTGTGGGTCATGCCAAGATATTCCGGAAGCATATGCTTACTGAATATCTTGGGCGAAGGAAATCCTTCGCCCAAGCCCCCTACCAACAAGGAATCCCGCCGATGGCGGGATTCCTCATAAAATAGGACGTAAAGATGAATTTATTCCTCTTCAGGGCCGCCGCCTTGCTGGCCGCGCACATTGAGTTGTTCCTTCACTTTAGGATACAGCAACTGCATTTTGGCAGATATGTCTTTGGCCGTTGTGGTATCGCCTTCCTTTTGCGCCGTCATTGCCAGCGACTGCATGATTTGGAATTGCTGCCTGATATCGTCGGTTACGGAGTTTTTGCTGTCCGGGCGGAGGGTGGCGGCCCAGTTCACCTTGTCCATAGAGTTCCTTACAATCTTGGCAGTCAGTGCCTTGGCTTTGTCTATGGCACCGGCATTATAATACGCGGCGGCAATGAAGTAAGCCGTGTAGTCGTAATAGTAAGACGCTTCGGTGATGCCCTGCTGTACCTTGTCGAGCAGTTTGATGGCCATGTCTTTCTTACCTTCAACAGTGAGCTGGTTGGCAATGAACGACGCATCCATACGGTAAGTCACGAACTCATGACGGTTGGGTTCGTCGAAGTAGACGTCCGTCCTTTCACCACCACCCCACAGGAAGCTGTCTACGAACAGGCGGTAACTCTTCTCGGTATTGATGGTGCCCAATACCTGCGAGTTGACGCGTGCCACAGAATCGGCAAACTTATAGGGCATAAGGTGGTACACCAAGCCTTCCAGCCTCATGTAGTCGCCCGTACCTGCATAGTCGCCCTGCCTCAAACCGGCATCGAAATACAGTGGGCGCTTCCAACCCTCGCGACCCACGGCTGCAATGATGTTCAGCACCGCCAAGTCGCTCTTGTAACCCAAGTCTTTGGGGAAGTTGAACTTCATGTCGGCAATAATTTTGGAGGTATCGGCCGCATCAACCATACCGGCAGCAACCAGTTCTTCCTTGGTAGGACAAGGAACGTAGAAGTGCTTGGAAGGCATGTAGTTGATCCACTCTCCCGACTGCAATTGTACGCGCTTGTCGTTTTCGTTGGCGTTCATGAACGCGCAGATGTCGGCGAGGTTGAAGTATTTCTCCTTGGGCACCTGCTTGTTGTCGAAGTAGCGGATGTAGTTGTGGCGGTCGCCAATGTAGTTTTCCTTTTTCCAAATCATCGGCACGGCATCGGCATCATTGATGCGGTAGTTGAGTTGGTCGATGTACCAATCTATACCCAACAAGCTGGTATTGATGATGCGCACGTCGGGGCGGTAGTGCTCTATTTCCTGAATGTACCACAACGGGTAGGTCTGGTTGTCGCCGAAGGTGAACAGCACCGCATTGGGGGCACAGCAAGAGAGGGTGTTGCGGGCCACTGCACGGGCCAGCGTCTTCTTGGAGCGGTCGTGGTCTTTCCATTCTTCCTTAGCCATCAGCGTTGGCACGGCGAGGAGGCAAAGGGCGGTGGCACCAATCTCGGCCATTCCCGGACCCTGCAACACTTTCTTGAGCCATTGGGCCACAAGCATTACTCCCAAGCCTATCCAAATAGTGAACGTGTAGGTGCAACCTGCAAAAGCGTAGTCACGTTCGCGGGGTTGCAATGGAGGCATGTTGAGGTAGATGCCTATAGCTGCACCGGTGAAGAAGAACAGCACCATAACGACGATGCCGTCTTTCTTGTTGAGGTTGAAGTGGTAAATCAGCCCGATGACACCCAAGATGAAGGGCAGCAGGTACAGTTTGTTATGGGCATCGTTGCGGGTAAGGCCGTCGCCCATTTTTTCGGTATCGCCGAGGCCGCGCATTTCGTCGAGGAAGGTGATGCCGGAAATCCAGTTGCCCTTGTCGGCTTCCAATTGGCCTTCGAAGTCGTTTTGGCGACCGGCGAAGTTCCACATGAAATACCTCCACCACATCCAGTTCATTTGGTAGCCGAAGAAGTACTTCAAGTTGTCGCTCGCAGTGGGTTCGTCGGCCTTGCCGAGACCCAGGAAGCTGCGGTAAAAGGTAACGTGCGGGCCTTCGTTATTGTCGTAAATGCGGGGGAAGAAGTGGCTTTGGTTTACGCCGTTGGCATCAACGCCATACTTGGGTTCAATTTTCTTGCCCACTATTTCATAATGGTCTCTGCCCGAAGCATCTTTGAACTGTGCATACAACTTGCTCGAAGTGTCGAGGTCGGTGTATTGGCTGGTGTAGTAGGGGCCGAATACCAATGGTTGAGAGCCAAACTGCTCGCGGTCCACATAGTCCAAGAAACTGATGGGGTTGTCGGGGTTGGTCATATCAATAGGCACATCGGCGCGGGAGCGGACGATGGCGGAGAAATAGCTGGAGTAACCAATGATGATGAAGATGATGCACAACACACCAGTGTGCAGCATATACATATTGCGCTTCTTGGCATAGAGGATGAGGAACGTGAGCAGGCCGCCTACCAACAAAAGGAAGGTGATGGCGCCAAAATCGAACCCGAGGCCGAAGGAATTGGTGAACATGATATCGAATACCGAAGCCAAGCGGGGGATGTACTGGATAACGCCGAACTGCACGAAGCCCAGCACCACGCAACCCACGATGAAGGCAATAATGGTGCCCTTAACGGAATATTCGTATTTGCGGAAGTAGTAAACCATGCCGATGGCGGGAATGGTAAGCAGGTTGAGCAGGTGGACGCACACCGACACACCGACGAGGTAGGCGATGAGCACCAACCAGCGGTCGGCATACTTCTCATCGGCCACGAGTTCCCATTTCAGGACTGCCCAGAAGGTGATGGCGGTGAAGAAAGACGAAGTTGCATAAACTTCGGCCTCCACTGCCGAGAACCAGAAGGTGTCGGAGAATGCATACGCCAGAGCACCCACCAAGCCGGCACCCATGATGAGGATGGTTTGGTTTTTGTCGGGCTCGGCATTGTTGGCGACGAGCAGTTTTTTGCCGAAGTGGGTGATGGTCCAGAACAGGAACAGGATGGTGCCGCCACTCATGAGGGCGGAGAACGAGTTTACAAAAATGGCCGCGTTGGGCGAGGGGCCTCCGGTAAGGGTGTTGCCGCTGGCAAACAGGGAGAAGATGCGCTGCATCATCATGAAGAAAGGCGCACCCGGCGAGTGGCCCACTTCCAGTTTGTAGGCGCAGGAGAGGAACTCTCCGCAATCCCAGAAACTGACCGTGGCCTCCATGGTCATCAGGTATACAATATAAGCGATGGCGCCCGTTATCCAGCCCACCAGGTTATTTACCTTGCGATAGTTCATGATTTTACTTTAGACAAGCGACAAAAATAACAAAAGTTCCGGGTTATCGTTCACCATTACGGAGTTGGTCGATTAATTCCCTTTAATGTTTCCGCAAAATGAAGGGTGGGAGGTGGTGGGATGGCACAGTTTGAGGTTGAATATGCCGCCCTGCGGCCATGACCTTTCACCCAGCCGACTTAAGCGTAGTGGCGCGTAGCTATGGGCGGGGTAATGGCATGATTTTCATGGGCGGTATTCTGAAGTTTGTCACTTGGCACCGCGAACCCCCCCATCCCCCAACCCATTCCGCAATTCCGGCTCCGCATATGACATCGGGGTCGTAATAATGGATATAGTCTATGTCGTGTTTCAATGTTTGGCACACCCAAACCAAGTACCAGGGTAGGCTAGCCGGCATTCCAGCGACCGGAAACGTATTGTTGGAAGGGTCGGAAGGGCCGGAACAGCTGATGTTGCCCCACAAGAAAACCATATCCCAAACGAATTTGGCGCCCAATAGAACTACCGACTGCAGTATGCGCCCATGGTCGTTATTGGGATTGTACAGGCAGGAACCCAAATCGGGTATCGGTGCGTCGTAAACTTCGGAGGATGGATTGTAACCCCCGGCTTCAGATTCCCGATAAGTCGGGTTTGTGGAAGTGGATACACGGGCATATTCCGGGCCGCGTCCCCCATCCGGATAATACATCTGCGAAAGGTCGGTTACCCTAATCGCCCGGTCCAGATAATTGTTCAATACAATCTCCGATATGGGTTCGCCGGGAACTATGGTGTAGTCCAGAGGTGCCGAGGCGGGAGAACCTGCCAAGGGCGTTGCCGTAGCTGCGCCTAACCCGCCTCCGGCTGGAGGGCTGCCCAATCCCAACTTCGGCGTTTGGCGCAAAGTCTTCCATTCCCGCTCGGTATAGCTCCGGTCGTCGGCGTCAGACAGATACCCGAAGTACGAACCGGGTTGTTCGCGCAGTTGAGATTGGGCTGAGGCCGGAGAATCCGGTTCGTTCATGTTGCCGGTAATCTTCCGGTTGGCATATTCGAAAAACAAATCCACCTGCTCCTTGCTTTCAAAGCCCAAACGGAAATAATAATCGTAGTCGACATTTTCAACCCTTCCCATAAAAACGGTTTTTCTACTGGAAATATTTTTTTAAAGCTATTGGCATGTTGGGTCAGCGTTTTACCACAAACCGCAGACATTCCACCCCGTCCGCATTTCTCGCCTTCAGTAAATACATGCCATCCTCCATCAAAGGAAGCTGTATATGCACCGTTTGGTTACCGGGATTGTTTTCATCCAAATGCCGTTCCAGCACTCCCCTTCCCAACATGTCGTAGATGGCAATGTCTGTAATCCAATGGGAAGATGTCCCGTATTGGAGGTTTAGTGCGTCTGTTGCGGGGTTGGGGTAGAGCGACATTTGGGAGGTCCGCATAACCGGTGTTACGGCATTATTGCTGTACTTGGCGATAAACATTGTACCGTTTGATGAACCGTCCGGAAGAATCGTACCGCCAAATGCAAGAGTAGGCTCATACATAAAACCTCCTGTAATATATGCATTGCCGGATAAGTCGACATTGACGGACACAGGCTCGGCAAAACCGCTTGTGCTACCACCTGAGGAAACGGCGCCCCCGCTGGCGTTTCCATCGGAATCAAATTTCACCAGGAAAATATCGGCATCGGATGCCGTCATTATTACGATGCCACCGAATCCAAACGTGTCATCATAGGTTCCTGCTAAATAAATGTTCCCAAGAGCATCGGTGGCCATTCCGTATGGGTAATCTTCCCAAGCATGATATCCTCCATGGGTGCTTCTCGCCCAAAGGGCATTTCCGGCCGAGTCGTATTTAACCAGAAAAACTGCTTGGCCGCTTATAAGAAATGTACTGTCACCAAACGTGACCGTACTATCGTAAGTGCCGGCTACATACACATTGCCGTTCAAGTCTGTTGTCACAGCCCGCCCATTGTCGGCTTCAATTGCATAACCGTAGGTAGCCCATCCGCCACCACCCCTTAGCCATTCTATATGGCCGGCAGTATCGTATTTAGCCAAAAACATACCCTGCCCCAAGCTCGCGAATGCTATGGTGTCGAATATGGCATTGTTGCCACAAATACCTGTGACGTAAATGTTATCAAATCGGTCTATTGCGATAGAATGAATTTCAGTCGATTTGAACGTGTCGCTTTCACCTTTAGCCCAAATCAAATTGCCCGTCGAGTCGTATTTGAAAATAAAAATCTGGGGGCTAAGGGTATCGGTGGAACCTGTTGCCGAAATCAAATTCAAATTGTCACCACCAAATCCGCCAGCGACGTATATGTTACATTTTCCGTCTGTAGATACTGCAGTAGGATAAAAAAGACCGCCTTCGGCAACATGACCTGTGGCCTTTGCCCAAATTATACTCCCACCAGTGTCGTATTTCGCCAAAAATAGGGCCAGTCCCGATGATGTCAGGGTAATATCGCCGAACGTTATGGAGCCATGATAGTGTCCGGTGAGATAAATATTTCCCGACAGGTCTGAAGCGACCCGGTAATTGGTTCCCCCGGGTGAGTTTGCATACTTCACCCACAGCACATTACCTAGCGAATCATACTTGGTCAAGAAAACGTTGTATGTGTAAGGTGAGGTCACGGTTACTGCACCGAAGGAAATAGAGTTGAGAAAAGATCCGGCAACATATACGTTGCCCCATTTGTCCGTTGCTGCGGATGTCCCGCTGCTCCCACTTGAATCGGCCGCATCCCTCGCCCACTGCCACCCTTGGGCATGGCCCGAGGTGGGGGCGCAAAGCAGCAGAACAATGGCGGCAAGGATGAAATAAGGGTTTTTCATGAAATTTTTTTTAAGTTAATGTAATTTACAAACAAAATAAATCAATTACTTAAACATTTTTATGCCGGAGACTTTCCCTATCGGCATATTCCAAAAACCCATCCATCTGCTGCCCGGTTTCATAACCCGTCGCGAAATACGCACCGTATTCCTCATCCGTCAATTTTTCCATCATAGCCGCTACGCTTTGTGCATAAAACAATTCATTCCTTTACAAGCCTTCCGGCATGACCGCCGTTTACCTCGACCACGTAAATTCCCGGTCGGAGGCCCGAAACATCGATCTGCGCCTTGCCGCAACCGAACACGCCCGAATACACCGTCCGACCCAGCATATCGGCAATCGCAATGCTCGTTATCGTTTCCCGGGAAGCGACTTCCACCATTGCGCCTGCAGGATTGGGGGCAATGGACAAAGTGTCGGGTTCCTGCAAAGTCGCCACCCCGCTGCCCCACCCGAAACTCACGACCCAGCACTGGTCGCGGCCGTAATATCCCGGCATCTCACCATTGGCGCACTGAATCGTGCCCGCTGCAATCGCCGAACCGGAGCCCATCGGGGCAATTCCACAAAAGTCGCCTCCCCCATTGCTGCCGAAGGTGTCCGCATAACCAAGTGCCCCATAAGCCGAAATGTTGCCATACAATGCCGAATAATCGGCATGGAAATTGGATAGGCCACAGAAAAAGTACTCCCCGTCTGCGGATTGCGTCACAGCTTGTATGAACTCCGAACCGGTAACGGCCACGCACCGGTCCCATTGCACCGCACCGTCTTTATCGAGTTTCACCGCCCAGCCGTCCCGGTTGGTATAGTCCCCAACAAACCCGGTCACGTCCCCACCGCCGCCATCCGTGTTCGTAAATCCCACCGCCAGGTAGCCGCTGTCCATCGTCTGAATGGTATATCCATCGCCCTCCCACAAAGCCCCGCCAAGCGGGTGTTGCCACTGTATGGCACCCAAGTCCGTCAGCTTCACCACCCAAATATCGGTTGTATTCGTATCTGCACCGTGCAAGCCCACCACGTCGCCGTCCACCGAATTGGTGGAGCCCCCAAATACAATACCCCCATCCATCGTCTGCTGCACCGACACGGCCTCCTCCCACGTGCTGCCGCCGTAGGTTTTCTCCCACAATATGCCGCCGGAAGCGCTGAGTTTCACCAGCCAAACATCTTCTGACCCGTGGTTGCCTGTGACGTCCCCGTCCACCGACACGGTTCCTCCTGCAACGATGTAGCCGCCGTCGGCGGTCTGCGCAACCGCATTGCCCCATTCCCGGTCGGAGCCCCCCAAGCACCGCTGCCATTGTAAGATACCAGACGACGAGGTTTTGATGACCCAAATGTCGTCATAACCACCATGGTTGCCCGACACGTCCCCGTCGTTGGAAGCGGTGGTGCCCACCACGATGAAACCGCTGTCGGCCGTCTGCCTAACGTCATAGGCGTCATCGTAGCCGCTACCCCCATAGCACTTTTCCCACTCCAAGGCACCCGCCACGGAAATTTTGACCACCCAGAAATCCCCTCCCCCGTGATTGCCTGTCACCTCCCCATCGGTAGAATACGCCCAACCGGCAAGTACGTATCCGCCGTCAAAAGTTTGGCGGATGGATTGGCACTGTTCATTATTGGAGCCACCATAACATTGCTGCCACTGGATGGAAGGTTGCGCCTTGGCGCAAAATGCGGATAATGTAAACGCGAGGATGGGAATGATGAATTTCATACCTTTTTAATATAATTATTTTTGACCAAGAAAGAAAGAATGTCAGGTCGGCGCGTCATAAACTCATCCACCTCCTCCCGGGTTGCAAAGCCTTAACGAAAATAATAATTGTAGTCGATGTTATCGTTGCTGCCCATAATCTCATGTTTGATGCTCCAATATTTTTCCTACAAGCCTTTGCCCTGCCTACCTTTTCAATACGAACCTTGCGCATTCCACCCCGTCGGCTTCCGTAGCCTTTAGCATGTATACCCCATCGGCCAGCGGCGGCAACCGGATTTGGAGCAATCGGGGTGCCGGCGCGGGCACCGGGAAATCCATCACCTGGCGGCCCACCATGTCGTAAACGGCAATGGCAGTGGCCGAAACCCTGCCGGAGAGTTCCAAGTAAATGGCGTCCTTGGCGGGATTGGGGTATAGACCGATTCCTGAAGGCAGTACGGTTTGGGGCGTCGCGGCCCGGTATGCGTTGCTGTATTTGGCCACAAACATGGTCATATTTACCGTGTCGCCCCTCAAAAGGCATCCCCCGAAACTCAGGGTCGTTGCACTATAGAATTCACCCGCCACGTAAATGTTTTCCGAACAGTCGACGGTGATAGAGCCGTAGGGGCCGCCCTCTCCATACGGGCTACCCCCAGTGGACGTGGCACCCCGGACCGCATTGCCCGACGAATCGTATTCCATCAGATAAACCTCCCCACTGCTCGAACTTGTCAGCACGACGCTTCCGAATGCCGTCGAACCCGGATAGATGCCGCCCGTCAGGAAGCAGTTCCCCTCCGCATCCGTCGCAACGTCGTTCACAAATTGACGGCCGTCTCCCCCATAGGTGCTCCTACCCCATATGGCGTTGCCCGAGGAATCGTATTTCGCCAAAAAAATCTGCTCCCCGTACCAACCGAATGTGCTGTCTGCGAACGTGGTCGTGCTGTCGTACTGCCCCGTAACGTACACGGACCCGTCCAAACCGGTGGCAACGGCCATACCCCAGTCGGTCACCACCGGCTCGCCGGATATCGTCAGGTGCCCGCCCCCTGCAACCCACCTCGCGTGGCCCGCCGTATCATACCGAACCAGAAACATCCCCTGCCCCAACGGCGCAAACGCAATGGTGTCGAAGACCGCAGTCTTGAAGCATTCCCCCGTGACGTAAATGTGGTCGAACCGGTCGATGGCCAAAGAATGCTGTAAGGCGGGTAGGGCACTTCCTAGCGTGTCGCTTTCACCCACCGCCCAAATCAGGTTGCCCGAAGAGTCAAACTTCATGAGGAACATGCTCGGGCGGACCGTAAACGCCGTGCCCGACGCCGAAGTGAGCGTCAGAGGCGTATTGCTGAACCGCCCCGCGACGTACACGTTGCACGACCGGTCTGCGGCGAGTCCGAATGGCAGAAAGTCAACAATTAGGCTGTCGTTGCCTACGGTCTTGGCCCACACCACGTTGCCCGCCGTATCGTACTTCACCAGATAGATTGCGGATGTGGGGCAGGTCAGGGTCGTGCCTCCGAAAGATATGGAAGTATCGTACGCCCCAGTGAAGTAGACGCCCCCCGAAGAATCGGTTGCGACGTACACCCACAGAGTTACGTAGTTCTTTGCGTACCTCACCCATTTCACATTTCCCAGCGAATCATACTTCACCAGAAAAACATTCCCCCCCCAGTACGGGGATGTAATCGTCACGCCCCCAAACGTGATGGAATCGGCAAAACCGCCGGCCACATATACGTTCCCGTATCTGTCGGCGGCAACCGAATTGGCGCGGCTGCCACCAGCGTCGACCGCACCCCTCGCCCAAACCCACCCTTGGGCATGGGCGGTAGTTGCAGCGATGAATAGAAGCATGGTAGTGGCGATGGTGATGAACAGGTTTTTCATAACAAATGGTTTTAAAATGTCATTTTGGATAGGTAACGAATGGATTCACTGACCCAAATTATGTACCCTCAACCGCGCATAATAATCCAAAGCCTGTCGTGTAGCCTCGGTTACAGGCACCGCAGCGGTGCCGGCTGTCGGCATACTTCGCGCCACACTTTGCTGGCGAATCATGTTGGGCTGTGGAACAGCCGGCCTAACGGAATCAACCGCACCATCGGGCCCGGTCATGGGCGCACCCGTCATCCGTATCACCATACCCGCACCGTTCCCGTCGCTCGGGCTGTGCATCGAGTCGGTACGCATTTTCACATAAACGGTCTCCTCTCCTCCATGGGTAACCGGATTGCTTTTCAAGAAATCATCCACCTGCTGCCCGGTTTCATAACCCGTCGCGAAATACGCACCGTATTCCTCATCCGTCAATTTTGCCATGGTTTGTTTCTTTAAAATTCAGTTTTGATGGCTATCGCTTCACAAATTTCACCGTTTCAACACCGTTCACTTTGGCGAAATACATGCCCGGCGCCAAGCCGGAAACGTTTATCTGCACATTTTCAGTGTGAAACGATTCCGAAACCACCGTCCGTCCCCATATATCCTGAACGGCTACATCAACTATTGGCTGTAGTCCCTTAATCGATAGAAAATCCGTCGCGGGGTTGGGTTCTGCGGTTAGGCCCGAAACAGGTACTTTTTTGACCGCCGATCCCCACCCGAACTGCACCACCCAATAGTTGTTACCGATGTTTCCAACTACGTCGCCATCCGTAGAGCACGTGTAACCTGCCGCAATGCCCGAGCCTCCTGCGGCGGGTGCAACCGAATTGAATTGGTCGGTCAAACTGCCACCGACGGTATCCACATATTCTATACTTCCCATTGACGAAACTTTCGCGAATAGGGCATTGCAGTCGAATGGCCCGCCTGGAGCCGGGGTTACCCAATGACTCCAACCGCCTATTACGAAGCCACCGTCTTCAGACTGAAAAGTCTCGTTGAAGACCTCATCTCCGCTCACCAAAATGCATCTGTTCCATTGCACCATGCCGCCTGCGTCCAGCTTGACGACCCATCCCTCAGTGTCCCCCATGTTATCCGTCGGATGGCTGATGTAACTGGACACATCGCCATCCTGGGAATTGGTGTTTCCAACAACTATAAAGCCCGAATCGGAAGTCTGCCTGCAATACCCCCCGCCTTCGTCCGCTACGCCGCCGAGACACCTTTGCCACTCCATTTTACCGGTATCGGAAAGTGAAATCACCCAAAGGTCGGGGTACGGACCATAGGCATTATGCAGTCCGGAAACATCGCCATCGTCTGAAATCGTAGCGCCGCCCACAACATATCCGCCATCAAACTTCTGCTGAACGGACACGCCTTCCTCATAACTGCTTCCACCATATGTTTTGACCCAAACAATATCGCCGGCACCGGTAAGCTTCACCGCCAGAACATCTTCATTTCCGTGATTGAAGGCAACGTCTCCATCGCTAGAAAAAGTGAAGCCCACCACGACACAGCCGCCGTCGGCAGTGGGGCTGACGGCGTTGGCCGCATCTTCCAGACTACCTCCAATGCACCTTTGCCATTGCAGCACCCCGGAGGAGGAAATCTTTATCACCCACATATCCCCGCCACCGTGGTTCCCACTCACTTGGCCATCGTTCGATAAGGTTTCACCTACGACCACATAGCCGCTGTCGGCCGTTTGCCGTATATCGTAAGCCAAGTCCACGTTGCTGCCGCCGTAACATTGCTCCCATTCCATTGTGCCCGATGCGGAAATCTTCACAATCCAAAAATCATCCGAACCATGGTTTCCCGTCACCATTCCACCATGGGAAGTCGCATCTCCGGCCAATACATATCCACCGTCGCTGGTAGCGCGAACCGCTTGGCATTCATCCCCGCCTGTACCGCCATAACAATGCTGCCACTGTATCGAGGATGGTTGTGCGTCGACAGAGCAGCAGAGGGCCGACAATATCAAAATGGAAATCGTGTTTTTCATAAAGAAGGGATTTTCAAAACAACAATAAAATGCCGTAACCACTCTATTTGCCACACCTGCAATTGCCTGAAGCGGGGCGTTGAACCAAAACGGGCGCAACAGGGGGGCGCTGCACCGATTGCGCTTGCGGCATTGCCGGCTTCGCTGGAGCAACCGCACCATCGGGTCCATTTATGGGCATGCCTGCCATGCGTATCACCCTACCGGTACCGTTCCCGTCGGTGGGGCTGTGCATCGATTCCCTTTTCATGATTGCATGTTTTCAGGTTACGAAATGGGGTAAGTCCAGTCCCAACCTTCCACCGTGAATGCGAACGGCTGCCTAACCACTCATTTAACGAAGTTATCGAACTTGTATTAATTTTCAAAACTACCTGTCGAAGGCTTGACGGGCGTTTGTTGCGTTTTTCAGGGCATTACCGCTTTGCGAGTGGCTGAAACTCCTATACCAACGCCCGGTTGCACTCAATCTGTAGACAAACCCCGTTGCGCCCCAGCGTTTTTAGGCTTTCATTAGATGGAGATTAATTAGATTTGCGTTTCACCGGGGTTTCGGCACGAGGTAGGGGTGCCAAAGACCGCTGCACTTCGCAAGCACCCGAGTCGAAGATTTGCCCAATGCGCCAAAACGACGTCATGCGAATAGCTGAAAGCAACATAATCAACCGTTTATCTCGGAGTAAGGCTTTCGGAAGTTCGGTACTATGCGCGGCCATGCTGCTCACCTTGTGGGGGTGTAAGTTGAAGAAATCGGACATCAGCGACATGACCCTCAGGGCCGAGCGCCGCAACATCAACGAGAAATTCCCGAAAATACCCAAGGACGAAATCCTACAGCAGTCATCGGGCAACAGGATGTTTTCGGAGCTGGAGTCGCGCTATCGGGCATCGCTGGCAGAATTCAAAAAGGTGACCGAGAACGATTGCGTGAAGCTGGTAATCGTCATCCTGTCGCCCGAGGTGGGCAAGGCACAATCTCTGGCCAATAATTTCGGCAACCCCTTCATCATCGAGAGTTGCAGTGCGCTCGATATAGACTGCATAGACCTCACCCCTACCGTTGCGGCGTCTGACCTGAACGACATCACGCTAGGCACGGAAGACGTGCAATGGTCGAAAAACGGGACCGATTTTGTGGCCAACCTCCTTACGAACATCGTTTTCAAGTATGGCAACTTTAGGAACACCAAGTCTTTTGTGGACTCGGTGCGGCCAAAAGTGTTTGGAGACCTCCCCCCCAACGACAATGAGGTGCTGGACGGTGAAATGAACCTGCCCTACCGCCTGAAGGTGAACAGCCAAGGGCTGCGCATGAACCACAACCTGACCTTCCCGAAGAAGAAGCAAACCATATTGTTTATGGGCAACTCCAATGTGTATTGCCCTTATATAGACAATGAATCTATACCTACCGAACTGCTGCAAAAACGCTTCCCCGACAAGGAAATTGTGAATGCAGCGGTAGACAAATATACCATGGAAGACCACTTGGCACTCTACAAAGAGCGCGCCCGGTATGTGGAGCCCGATGTGGTCGTGGTGTGCACCGAAGGTGCCGACATCCTGAGTTATTTCTTCACCCAACGCAACCACTACTCCCGAATCAAGAAACTGTACCAGCCCGATTCGGTAGAAAAAACCTAATATTCGTAAACCTACAACTACCAACCCACCAATTGATGGCGGCGGTTTTGGAATTCTGACGGCGGTTTTGGAAATTTACACGAAGTATGAGCGTTATCAAGGATTTTTGGAGCACCCGCGCGAAGATGAGCTGTGCCTGGTTCACCATCCCGATGAGCATTTTTTACACGGTATGGTTTACCAAGCACCATGATATCGAGCTATTCAGTCCGCTGGCTGCACAAGTATACATGGTGTTTTTTGTGCTCACCTATGTCATCCTGATGTCGGTGTTTTTTGTCAGCTTCGCCATGGGTAGGCGGAAGTGAGTATGCAGATTTAGTGGACAACGGCTTAAAAACATTGGTGTATGGTGCGTAAAACGGTATTGGTTTTGATGATGGCCCTTTTTGGGGCGGCAACCGCACGTGCCGACCAAGCCTTGGTGCGCCCCGACTACACGCTCATCAACAAATTGACCCACGACAGCTCGTCGGGCTACTACTACCCCAACCTCTTCCGCCGCTACCTCGACAACGACTCCACGCTGAATGCCGAAGACTTCAAAATGCTGTACTACGGCTACTACTTCCAGTTGGGATACCTGCCCACCGGGAGCAGTTCGGTATACAACGATTCCATTTCGATGCTCATGGCCAACGACAAACTGTCGCGGTCGGAGTGGATGCGGGTTATCGGCTACATCTACAAGTATATAGAGACTTTCCCATTCGACCTCGAAAAGCTCAACCTGCTGTTTGTGGCCTACCACAATGTGAACGATGAATACTACTCCATGAAGTATCGTAAGAAATTGGAGATGCTCATCAAGACCATTTTACGCACCGGCGACGGCAAAACGCCGGAAACCGGCTTCCATGTGTTGGAGCGCGAGGACGAATTTTCGCTGCTATCGGTATTGGGCTACGACTTCAGTGGGCAGCAGTCGCAAATACCGCCCAAGTGCGATTACTTGGCGGTATCGAAAAACGTGGACGGCATTCCCGGCATGTATTTCGACATCTCCCAAATCTTCATCATCCTCAACCGGCGCGACTAAGGGCTATTGCCCCAGCATGTCTTCGAGGGCTTCCTTCTTGATGATGACGAACACCTTCTTTCCATCGGGCGTGTACTCGGGGCGGGTGCTGCCGAAGAGTTCGTCGATGAGGGCTTGTTGGGCTTCGGGCTGGGTAATGGGTGGCCGGGAGCGGGCCAAACGGGCCGCTACACGCGCCAGTACGAACTCCATCCGCTTGCCCACAGCATCGGTCGATTCGTGTTTGAGGTATTCCAACACATCCTCCATGATTTCCTTCTCCTCTCCCGAAGAAATGCCGCTGGGCACGCCCTGCACGGTAAAACCATCGGTGCCCGAGGACACTATCTCAAAACCCACGCGGCGCAAATCGGGCAGCACCTCGCGCAGCAAAAGTGCGTCCTGCGGGGCGAAAGAATAGGTGGGTGGGAAAAGGATTTGTTGCGACACCCCATCGGCATTGTTGAACTGTGCCAGCAACCGCTCGAACCAGATGCGTTCATAGGCCCGCGACACCTGTATCAGCATCATGCCCGACTTTACGGTGGTGGCCAACATGGTGCCGTGAATCAGCAGTTTGTTGGAGGCGGGCTGGGCCGACTCTTCGGGCCTGCCGGGGGTGAGCAGCGTGGCTTGCACCCGGGGTTGAGGCAATATGGCATCGGGCTCCAAGTCTCGGGTGGCTGGGTTCTTGGCTATTTCATACAGCTCCTTCCACTGCTTCAGGCTGTCGCGCCGCTCAATGACGTGGGCCTGGTGTCCCGACTTGAATACCTGCTGCAGGTAGCCGGTCTGTGCCCCCGAAATGTCGGTATGGCTCACGGGCAGGCTCACGGCCGGCAGTTGGGTAATCTCGGTACTCAACGTGAAATCGAGCGACGGCGCAATATTGTAGCGGGCCAATGCATGGCGGATGGCGGCCTGGAGGTGGGAGTATATCAACCGGTCGTCGTCGAACTTCACTTCCTGCTTGGTGGGGTGCACATTCACATCCACCTTGGCTGGGTCGAGCTCCAAAAAGAGCACGTAGAAGGGGAAGGTGTCTTTCTCCACCAAGCTGTCGTAAGCACTCATTACGGCATGGTGCATGTAGGCATTGCGCACAAAACGGCCGTTGATGAAGAAGAACTGGTTGCCGCGGGTGCGGTTGGCGGTTTCGGGCTTGCCCACAAACCCATTGATGGTGAGCAAATCGGTTTGCTGCTCCACGGGCACCAGGTTTTTTTCCACAGTGCCGCCCAGCAAGCCCACAATGCGCGTTTTGAGGTTGCCGGCATCGAGGTGGAATTGCTCGGAGCCGTTATTGAACAGCCGGAACGCAATGGCGGGATATGCAAGGGCAATGCGGGTAAACTCGTCCAGGATGTGGCGATATTCGGTAGTAGTGCTTTTGAGGAAGTGGCGGCGGGCCGGCACATTGAAAAACAGGTTTTTCACCATGAGGTTGGTACCGGGATTCACCGCAAAGGGTTCTTGCAGTTTTACCTCCGTGCCCTCTATCACGATGCGCGTACCCATTTCGGTATCGGCCTGGCGGGTGCGCATTTCCACTTGGGCCACTGCGGCCACAGATGCCAGTGCCTCGCCTCGGAAGCCCATGGTGCGTATTCTGAACAGGTCGTCGATGGTGCGTATTTTGGACGTGGCGTGGCGTTCGAAAGCCATGCGGGCATCGGTGGGGCTCATGCCCTTGCCGTTGTCGGCCACCTGAATCAGTTCCTTACCGGCATCCTTGATGATGAGTTGGATTTCGGTAGCGCCGGCATCTATCGAGTTTTCCATCAGTTCCTTAACTGCCGATGCGGGCCTTTGCACCACCTCGCCGGCGGCTATTTGGTTGGCAATGTGGTCTGAAAGCAGTTGTATGACGTCGGGCACGGAAAAGGATTGGTTGAAAGCGCAAAGTTACTTTCAAGGCGGCAAAATTTGGGGAGGGTTTTCGATGGGGGGATGCGTGGCCTATATATTTCCCGCCTAACTCCCAGCACCATCCTAACCGCCCTCTCGCCATTCACGGCATTCATTGCCGTGGGGTCTGCTGATACCGGTCGTTTTTCAATCACGACCTTGGCTGAAGCGTCCAAAAAATAGATGTTGGGCGTAGCTTCCGGCTACGTCCTTAATAGGCGGCCGTCTCCCGACGGCCTAAGCACGGCGGGTTCAGAAACCCGGCATCACTCCATTGCACCCCGGCAAATGCCGGACTATTTTTAGGACCGGGCAAATGCTTGGACCAGCCATCGACACGCTTTTAATTCAGCACTGTTTCTCCGGCCCGGTACGCGCTTATTTCGATGCCGCTTTGCGGGCATCGGCTATGGGCTTGAATGGGCCATATTTGTGTTGGGCTTCGGTAAAACCGTCGGCATAGGGCCCAAAGGGGTGATCTATGGGCTTCTTGGAGATGTCGGGCCAGTCTGCCTTGATGTCGAAATGGGGTCGGGGTTGCGAATTGATGAAGGCGGCCACGTCCCAAGCTTCTTCGTCGCTGAGTTGCGAATTGGGGAAACTAGTACCGAAGGGCATGTTGTATTTGGCATAGCCCGCCAGCTTGGACAACCTCATGATGCCGGCACCCGAATTGTAGCTGTGCCCGCCCCACAATGGCGGGTATTGGTAGCCCATGCCGTCCGCAGCAGCCATTCCTTCCCCATGGCCGCCGTGGCACAATTGACACTTCTGCACATATACCGTGCGCCCGTTGGCGGTATCGGCAGCGTGGCCCGGAAAGGCAAGTTCTTTGAGGCCCGAGCCTGCGGGTGCCTTCCCTTTCGGCACGTCTTTGCCCACCCAAAGTATGTAGGCGCTCAGAGCCTTCATCTCCTTGCTCTCGGTATCTATGGCAGTGCCGTTCAGGCTGCGTTGAATGCAGTCGTTAATGCGTTTGGAGATGTTTTCCACGGTTCCCGACCTAGCGCGGAATTTGGGGTAGGTGGCGGCTACGGCACTGTAATTGTTGCCAAAAGGCTTGGTACCTGCCGCCAAGTGGCAGTTCTGACAGTTCATGCCATTGGTACTATGCGCCACCGTGCCCTTGGGCCCGAGGTATTGGGAGGTATTGGCCACCAATTGTCCGCCGTAGCGAATGAGCTCCGCATTGGGATTGTTGGCGAGCGTGGCGGTGTCGGGGGCATGCCAAAGGGTATCGGCAGCAACGGCGGGTGCTTTGGCGGTTTCGGTCGGGGCGTTGGTATTGCAGGAGAACAAGATGGTGCCGACGATAGCGGCTGAAATCAGGCAGAGGGCCAAGCTGGAATTTTTCATAGGGTTGGCGGGTTGGTTGTGCGACAAAACTATATAAAATATTTCGAGGTTGTTTAATTGTACGGCCGTCTATTCGACGCGTACCGTTGAGCTCGCAGAAAGAAGGTCGCGATGCTCAATCACGTCTTAAAATCCCCTGCGCGGGACCGGCAGATATATTAAGATATTACAATTACTCAATGTTACCGTGTGGCTGTGGGTTACACGTGCTTGAATCAAATATTTTCAAGACGATTATTAACCCCGTTTCTTTGTGAGTGCATATTTAAGTTTATTGGCGTTGAACGAAGTCGTGGACATTTATACAAAACTTGTTATTGCTGTTTTTGGATTTATCGCTCCAACCATAACCATCCTATTGCCGATACTCGAGAAACGGATAAAAGGGGTCTCGGCATTGTTACAAATTCAGGAAGACACCCTCGTGTCCATTCAAAAGGACTTGAATAGTAAGTATATAGAAAAATTTGCCGGCATCGAAGACCAAAAACTCAAGGAAGTACTGGTTAAGCAATTGGAAAAATATAACGACAAAAGCCTAAAGGTTTTTAATGGTCAGATTAAAGAGACGAAAAAAAAGCTCAAATACCTGAACTTAAAACATCAAATAAAAACCATTTTTGGGCTCCTTTTTCTCGCCTTGGCATTTATTTGCCTTTACCACCTTTCAAGGGCAAATCTGTATCATTTATTTGGCAACAATAAAGGCATGCAACGCAGTTGTTGCTTTATTTTCCCAACTTGCAGTAGCACGGTTTTTTACTGGTGCCTATTCACTCTTTGGAGGATATTTTGCGTAATGCTCCAGAATGTCGATCAAGTAGGTGTACAGATTTTTGGCGATCAAACGCAAAAGGGAAGCAGGTATGCAGACAATTCAACGGAAAATAGCGATGTTCAAATTAGTTGAGCCCATTAGTGGCAATGCCATACGCATTACTCCCGCCTGGAACTGGAATGGAGTATCGGGCGAGATCGTCAAAATAAATGGCATTGATATTCACAGCACACTACCCGATCAGATTAAGGCTATCAGGGAAGAGATTTTGAAACAACGGTTGGTATCGCTTTTTCAGACCTTTGAATTTAAACTGACCAACCCGCTTAGGGTGGAGTTGTTTGAAAATAAAAACGCAATAAAATGCGACATCCTGCTTAACGGAGTGAATATTGCGAATTATTTTCCTGAATACAAATGATTTTTTCTGTTGCAGAACAGCGGCGGCGGGCAACGATGGTTGTACAATGCCGATTTGGAGTCGCCCGGTTTAAACAACTCTTTTGCGCGTATTTCAGCCAAGGCCAAATGGGTGCCTGCTACCGGTACGAAACTGAGCATGGCGAACAATAAGGCCACGGCCTGTGCACCACAACAGAATCGTCGGGTTGAATCAACCCACTGTGCGCACCACCCACAACCGGCACATCTGACCCTACCGGAAAGACCGTATTGGCGGGCATTATGACGAGGCATAGGGCAGTAGTTTTCCTGTTTTACGAACAAACACCGATTTCAATTTGCGTAGGTGGGATGTTTTGTAGGGTGCAAACATCCGACTT
>CAIVHI010000478.1 GCA_903905685.1 uncultured Bacteroidota bacterium
AAATAATATAAAAATTGGAAAAGTTTATTCAGCGGCGACAAAACCTGTAAGAGTCGAGTTACCAATAGGAAATCTTTAACTACTTTTAGTATTTTTAGTTTGATTATGCGTGCGGACATAATTTCGATTTGGCCGACAAATTAGGTGAATTTTCCCAATTCGCTTAAGCGAATAATAATCACGGCCCACAAGGCCCGACGAATTTGAAGCTGGAGGAATGTTGAGCGGTTGGTGCGGCGGCTGTAGTTTTTTGAATTCCTATTTCGTTGATTCGGCAAGTTTGGGACATGGGCAATTGGTAGGAGGTGCGGTGCCAAGATATAAAATGTAATTGTGGGTTGCCTTGCAATTGCACTTTCGTTCAGTTTAAACGCCACTATCTTAGTTGGGCGGGAATACCTAATTTTGTTCCCACACTTGATAGGTCGCCGTAATTACTTATCGGACAGGCAGCGAAGTGAAACCAATAAAAAACTGGAAATATTTATGTCGGTTGCGCAATTGAAGAACTATGCCGAAGGGCAATGGGTAGCGGCTTCCAATACGGGAGAAACGTTGTTTAACGCCGTTACGGGCGATGCGATCTATACCGCATCGTCGGAGGGGCTCGATTTTGGGGCCATGATGCACTATGCCCGCAAGGTGGGTGGCCCGGCATTGCGTAAGCTCACCTTTCATGAGCGCGGCAGATTGCTGAAGGCATTGGCCATGCACCTGTTGGAAAAAAAGGCCTATTTCTATCAAATTAGCACCTATACCGGTGCCACTCGGTCTGACTCCTGGGTAGATATAGAGGGCGGAATTGGCAACCTGTTTGCCTATGCCAGCCTGCGCCGCCAGTTTCCCGATGAGCGTTTTTATGTAGATGGTGATGCCGCCAAGTTGTCGAAAAACAATACGTTCATAGGCCACCACATCATGGTGCCGCGCGAGGGTGTGGCTATCCATATCAACGCATTCAACTTCCCGGTATGGGGCATGTTGGAGAAAATTGCAGTAAACCTGCTGGCCGGGGTACCCGCAATAGTGAAGCCTGCAACGGTAACGTCTTACCTTACCGAGATAGTGTTTCAGGAAATCATCGCATCGGGTATTCTACCCGTGGGTGCACTTCAACTCATTTGCGGTTCTGCCCGCGGTATTTTGGACCACATAGAGACACAAGACGTGGTCACTTTTACCGGCTCGGCTTCCACCGGTCGGAGTCTGAAGTCGCACCCGCGTATCGTGTCTGAGTCGGTACCCTTCAACATGGAGGCCGATTCCCTCAACTGCTGCATCTTGGGTATGGATGTGTATCCGGGCATGCCGGAGTTCGATATCTTCATTAAAGAGGTGGTGCGCGAGGTGACTACTAAGGCGGGACAAAAGTGTACCGCCATCCGCCGAATCATTGTGCCGGCCGACCGTATTGAGGACGTACAGATTGCCTTGGGCAAACGATTGGCAGGCAATATAATGGGTGACCCCGCACTGAAAGAAGTGAGAATGGGCCCGTTGGCGGGACAGGCCCAACGCCGCGAGGTATTGGAAAAAGTCGCGTTGTTGTCCAAATCTCAAGAAATCGTCATCGGCAACCTGAACGAATTCAGTGTGCTGGGTGCCGATAAAGACAAGGGTGCCTTCATGGCCCCCATCATTTTCCTTAACAATCATCCATTTACCAATACTGACTGTCACAATGTTGAGGCATTTGGGCCGGTGTCCACTTTGATGCCCTATGCCACAACCGACGATGCCATCGAGTTGGCCCGTATGGGCAAGGGGTCGCTGGTGGGCTCGATTATTACCGCCGACGACAACATAGCCCGCGACATCGTTCTTGGGGCAGCCGGCATGCATGGCCGCATCTTGGTGTTGAATGCCGAGTGCGCCGGTGAGAGTACCGGACATGGCTCGCCAATGCCGTTGTTGGTACATGGCGGTCCGGGCCGTGCCGGCGGTGGTGAGGAAATGGGAGGCAAGCGAGGCGTGATGCACTACCTGCAACGCACCGCCATCCAGGGGTCTCCCACCACCATTACCCGCATCACCAATGTATACCAGCAAGGTGGCAAGCAGACCGAACCCGAGGTGCATCTGTTCCGTAAATATTTCGATGAGCTCACCGTAGGCGATACCTTGGTAACGGCCAAGCATACGGTTACGGAAGCAGACATCACCAATTTTGCCAACGTGAGTGGCGATAATTTTTATGCCCACATGGATGCAACCTCATTGGAGGGCACCATTTTTGAAGGACGCGTGGCGCATGGCTACTTTGTGCTCTCGAAAGCGGCCGGCCTGTTTGTAGATGCCAAAAAAGGCCCGGTATTGTTGAATTACGGTATTGATGAAGCCCGCTTCACTAAGCCTGTGTATCCCGGTATGACTATTGGGGTGCGCCTCACCGTGAAAGAAAAAACCGCACAAGAGAGAAAGTCGCAAGAAGACATAGCCAAAGGCATTGTAAAATGGTTGGTAGACGTATATGATCAAACCGGCGAAACCGTAGCCATCGCGACCATTCTGACCATGGTCAAGATGAAGGTGCAATAGTTGCCACCCAATTGATATCGTCCCCTCGTGCCCTTGTGGTTCGGGGGGATTTTCATTTCGACAGGTTTGGTAGCGAGTTTGCAACCTGCAGGCCGGCATTTCAAATTCAAATGATGGTGTTTTATATCGCGTTTGCAAATGCGATTGCGTTCAAACGTGTTTTTGGTACGGCGCGAATCGCCTTCGCCCTGAATGTGCTTGGATCGGGGGGGGCAGTTAAAAGGGTGGCAGCGTATCCCGGTTTATAGACGCTTCGGCAACCTCCGGTGCCATTTGGAGATGGGTCGGAATCACGTAACAAATCGTTAAGTTTCCGGCTATCTCTTTGTTTCAATGTGGCCGGAGGTGATACTTGCTACCTTTATTGGCATGAAAATCCTTTGCACACTGCTGCTGCTCGTCCATTTTTCCGCAGCTTGCAACCCGCAAGGGAAAGCGCCATCGAGCATTGCGCACGGCACTATTAAAAAATCGAATATGCAGGCTCATCCGATGCTTGATTTTTCCCGTATGAATACCCACTTCGACAGCGTATTCGGTAACATTCACTGCGGGTTGCAAGATAGGGCCGGCAACCTTTGGTTCGGTACCACCGGTGCGGGTGTGTTTCGCTATGACGGAAAATCCTTCCGCAATTTTACCGTGAAAGACGGACTGAGTGGCAATACGGTCTATTCTATTTTGGAAGACAGGGCCGGGAATATTTGGTTGGGATGCGATGCCGGATTATGCAGGTATGATGGGAAAACGACAACGTTGGTTCCGTTTGCACGGGCGGAGGACGCCTATGTCCCGATGGGCAACTACGGTGTTTCCACGCCGGCACCAACCGGCATGTTGCAAGATAAACACGGTACTATTTGGCTGGCCACCGCCAAAGGAGTCTACTGTTTTGATAGCAGCCACTTCACCCAATTTCTTCACAACGGCCATGTAGCCAATACCGCAGGTCTCCGCCTCAACTCGGTCCAAGCCATGATTGAGGATCGAAACGGAAATATTTGGTTCACCACATGGTTTGAGGGGGTATGCCGCTTCGACGGCAAGTCGATTGTCAATTTCCAGCCCAATGGCGAGGTGTGGTTTTCAGGTCTGCATGAAGACCGAAAAGGCAATATTTGGGTTGGCAGGCGCACAAAGGGTGTGAGCATGTTTGATGGTCAACGTTTCAGCAATGTATCCCAACATGGCAGTTTCGATTCGTGCGGAGTACATGTGATATTGGAAGATAAGTCCGGCAGCATCTGGCTGGGCACAGAAGCCGGCGACATGGAGCGTAGGGAGGCCATAGGGGGCATTTGGAAGTATGACGGCAAAACCTTCAAGAATTTCACAACAAAGGATGGCCTACCCAACATGTCGGTTTTCAGCGGAATGGTCAACAAGTCGGGCGCGCTTTGGTTTGGTACGAGGGGCATGGGTTTGTGCAGCTTCGATGGCAAGATTTTTACGGATTATACCCGATAGCAACCGAGACGCCAAGAAGCATTCGAAAATACAGCTCGCGGCGTAGTATGGTACAATTTAAACAATGCCAATGATACCGGACGTTTATTTCCCCCGAAGCGAACCCGTCCCGACGATCCGACGAATGTCGGAGTCGCATGGCTAAGGCATTGGGCATCACCACTAAATGTTTATTGTTGATACTTGCGGTTCATACCTTCGGCATCGTTTTTTTGGGTGGTCATATCGGCAAAGACTGGGTTATACCTTCATCATTAGTATTTCCCAATTCCGAAAGGTATTCCCGAATCGGGAAAACGTCCCAAATTGGCACACGATCCCAATTCGGGAAAATATTCTTAAGATCAATTCGATAATGTCATTCCCTTACGGTACCCCGGCGACAAGACTCATCACGGGTATCCTGAAGGGCAAATACTATTTATCCCCCGCCCATCAATGCACCTCATGCATCAGCTTCTTAATCACCGGCGATAGCACTATCATCACTACCCCGGCTATCAGGGCGTAGATGGAAAGTAGTTTGTAGCCGTCGGTATAGGAGATGAGTTTGTCCATGAGGGTGGCGTGGTCGTTGGGGCTCGACATGCCGGCACCTAAGAGGCCTGCGGCATATTGGCCGTAGGCACTGGCGAGGAACCACATGCCCATCATCATGCCGTGAAGCGGCTTGGGTGCCAGTTTCGTCATTAGCGAGAGGCCGATGGGCGAGAGGCACAATTCACCAAACGTAATGACGAGGTAAGCCAGGGTGAAGATGTCGAGCGATGTCATGCCGTTTTTATCGGCAAAAAAGCGGGTGAAATAGAACACATAAAAAGCTGCACTCAAAAATAGAAAGCCCAAGCCGAATTTGATGATGGTGTTGGGCTCCAACTTGCGCTTGCTCAACGCCAGCCATATGAGCCCCACAAGCGGGCTGAACAGGATGACGAAAATGGAGTTGGCAGAGTTGTTTACCTCGTTGGGGTCCAACGTTATGCCCAACACTTTGTGGTTAAGGTTGTAGCGGGCAAAGAGGCTGAGTGAGCCGCCGGCTTGCTCGAAGAAGGCCCAAAAGATGATGGAGAACAGGATGAATATCAATGCCGCAGCCAGCTTGCGCCTTTCGGCTCCGCTGTATTTGAACATCTCATACACGATATACAGGAATGCCACAGGCCCCACGATGTACATGAACATGTCGGTGAGGCTGGAGTTGGAAATGAGGAGCAGGATGAACGGGATGACCAGAAGAGAGCCCGCATATACCATGACGTCGTAAAGGCGAATTTTCTTGGGCTCGGTCTTGCCAACGAGCGGGGAGAAGCCGATGGGGCCGAGGGTATGGCGGGTAAAGATGAAGATGCCCAAGCCGATAACCATACCTATGCCTGCCAGCGAGAACGCCACATTCCAGCTATAGTTGTTGGCAGCATTGATGCACAGCCACCCACCTAAGAATGCACCGATGTTGATGCCCGAGTAGAACAAGCCGAAGCCTGCATCGCGGCGAGGGTCGCCGGTTTTGTAGAGGCCGCCCACAATGGTGGAGATGTTGGGCTTGAAGAAGCCCGTGCCTACAATGGTGAAACTGATGCCGATGTAGTACAAGTCCTTGGGCGAGACCGCGAGTGTGAAGCTCCCGATTATCATAAGTATGCCTCCCCAGAATATGGATTTGCGGAAGCCCAGCAGTTTGTCGGCAAACAAGCCGCCCACAAAGGCCATGGTATATATGAAGGCCTGAATGGCGCCATACTTGAGGTTGGCATCTTTCTCGCTGAGTTTCAGCTGTTCTACCATAAAAATGGTGAGCATGCCCCTCATACCGTAGAACGCGAACCGTTCCCACATTTCGGACAGGAAGAGGTACCACAATTGTTTGGGATACTTACCCTCGAAATTTTGGATGTCGTCGAGAGTCATTCTCTTATCGGAAACTGCCATGCCCATACCGTATGTGGATTTTCGAATGGCAATGTAATGGATAAAGATGAAAATGGGCTTTTTTCGAGAAAAAAAACAGGCGGTCTGTCAAGAACCGCCTGTGCTTGATATCAAGAATTTTTGGTTTAACGCAATCCGTGCATCATTTTGAGCATCATCTTTGACAGCAGGAACAGTATTACGGCAGCTACTCCAGAAAATACTACGAAAATCATAAAGAAGTCATACATGGTTGCTACGTTCATTCCGAATAGGTGAGTGGCTATGCCGTCGGCAGGGTAGAGCTTGGACAACATGCCGGCAAAGTCGTTGGCCATTGCATTTGCCAAGAACCAAACCCCCATCAGCAATGATGCCAACCTAACGGGCGATAAACGTGCCACCATAGACAGCCCAATGGGCGAAAGGCACAACTCACCAACAGTGTGTAGGATATACATGCTCAATAACCAAAACATCGAAATCTTCATATTCACACCAACACCTTTAACACCGGTAGCGATGACGAAGAATCCAGCCGACAACAGGAATAAGCCGATGGCCTGCTTCAACGGAGATGCCGGTTCCCTTTTGCGCTTGCCCAATCCCGTCCACAAGCCGGCCAGTACCGGTGCAAGTACGATGACTGCCAATGGGTTAACCGACTGGAACCAGCTTGCCGGCATTTCCCAACCTAAAATGTGGCGGTCGGTTTGTTGGTCGGCAAATAGGGTGAGCGATGCGCCCGCCTGCTCAAACGCACTCCAGAAGAAGATGACGAAGAAAGCAGCCATATAGATGACTATGATGCGGGAGCGTTCAATTGCGGTAAGGGTGGGGTCTGTGATAATGAAGCCCGATGCTGCAAGTGAGGTTGCAAAAACCAGTGTACTGATAGGGTTGAAGCCCACTACAAAAAGGAATACCAACCAAAGTATGGCGTAGATGACTGCCCAAAGCCCAACTCGAGCCATTGAGAATTCCGATTTTTTCAATCCGTCTACGGCATCTGCCTTCGACTCTGCAACTTTTTTTTCAGGCTTCATGCCTATTTTTTCCCCGGTTGGCGTCAAAATGTATTTATCTTTCAACAATTGGAACATGATGACGCCGCAAATCATACCCACACCTGCCGCCAGGAACCCCCAACGGTAGTCTACCTTTTCGGCCAAACTGCCGCATATGAGTGGGGAGAAGAACGCACCGAGGTTAATGCCCATATAGAATATGGTGAAGGCACCGTCCACCCGGGTGTCGCCGGGAGCATACAGCCTGTTCACCATGGTCGATATATTGGGTTTGAATAGCCCGTTGCCGATAACGAGTGCCGTTAGGCCGACTGCAAACAGGATTTTGGCCATATCCAAGTTGGTGGAAACCATGGAGGCGCAAAAGAAAAGGACAAATTGCCCAATGGCCATGATGATGCCGCCCCAGAATATGGATTTACGGTTGCCCCAATACCGGTCGCATATAAAGCCGCCAATGAGGGGCGTGAGGTAAACCAATGCAGTGAAGTTGCCGTAAAATCCAGACGCGATTTTAGGATCGAACTGCAGCATTTTGGTCATAAAAAGCACCAAAATGGCCCTCATGCCATAATAACTGAAGCGTTCCCACATCTCGGTGAAAAACAATACGAATAGTCCTTTGGGGTGTCCTTTTTGTGCTGTTGTCTCGGTCATAAAAAGAAAGTTAAATCATTTTTTGACGATGAAAGTAGATAAAAATCCGGACAAAAAGTCATGCTAATTTTTGTTTCCTTTGTACGTGCCGCCACAAGCGGTTTTTGTAACGGAATAACCGCTTCATTTATTATGAAAAACATCCTCTTGTTGGGGTCGGGTGGCCGGGAGTCGGCATTGGCTTGGAAACTGAGCCGCAGCGAACTTTGCGGCAATTTCTTTATTGCACCGGGCAATGCCGGCACGTCGGAGTATGGCATGAATGTGCCCATTTCCTACAACGATTTTCCCGCCATCAAGCAGCACTGCATCACCAACAAGATAGACATCGTAATACCTGGGCCCGAAGAACCGCTGGTGGCCGGCATTTACGATTACTTCAAAAACGACGTCGACCTCAAACACATCATCGTTGCGGGCCCATCAAAGGCCGGTGCGGTTTTGGAAGGCAGCAAGGCTTTTTCCAAAAAATTCATGAAGCGGCATAATATCCCCACTGCCGGCTATTTTGAAGTGACTGCGGAGAATTTCGAGCAGGGTATAGCCTACATCAAGCGGTCGGAGCCACCCTACGTTCTCAAAGCCGATGGCTTGGCTGCCGGCAAGGGTGTCGTCATCGTCAGCAATCCTTACGAGGCCATCCGAGTCATGCGGTCCATGATTAAGGAGGCGCAGTTTGGCACTGCGGGCCATACCGTGGTCATAGAGCAGTTTTTGTCGGGTATAGAGCTGTCGGTTTTCGTGCTTACCGATGGCAAACACTATGTAGTGCTGCCGGAGGCCAAAGACTATAAGCGTATTGGCGTGGGCGATACCGGCCCCAACACCGGCGGCATGGGCTCGGTATCGCCGGTGCCGTTTGCCGACATGGCGTTCATGGACAAAGTGCGGGCCCAAATCATAGAACCCACGGTTACCGGGTTGCTCGAAGAGCAGATTGTTTATAAAGGCTTCATTTTCTTCGGGTTGATAAATGTGGGCGGCGAGCCATTCGTGATTGAATACAACTGCCGTTTGGGAGACCCCGAGACCGAAAGCGTTATGCCTAGGTTGGAAAACGACTTGGTTGACCTTATCCTGCACATGGATGCCGGCACGCTCGACCAAGTCGTGATGAAAACCTCTCCCAAGGCAGCCGCCACCGTTATGATGGTTTCGGGCGGGTATCCCGATACCTATGAGAAGGGCAAGGTGATAACGGGCATTGGCGACGCGCCCGGCAGCATCTTACTGCACGCAGGTACCGTATCTCGAGACGGAGTGGTGCGCACCAACGGGGGGAGGGTCTTGGCGGTCACCTCCTTGGGTCACGACCTCAAAGACGCGCTTGAAAAATGCTACACCAATGCCGCCAATGTGGAATATGCCGGCAGGTACTACCGCACGGATATCGGTTTCGAATTCGTGTAGGGCCGTTGTTTGAACTATTGTTTGAAGATATCCGCCATAATCAGCCCCCGGTCTCAAGCTTCGCGCCTTTAAGCGCGGCGCACGGGAATGCATATTTCTTCCTCAGATGTAGGGTCGCCGTTGCGGTATTTTGTACCCATGATGGCGAAGTGAGGGCGGTTGTCGAGCACAAAGCCCGAAGCCGGTAACCACTGGGTGAATATATAAGTGTAAAATGGGGTGGCCTCGGCGGGATTGCCTACGTATGTAAAAACGGCATAAAGTCCTTCAGGCACCTCCAAGGTTTCGAGGCCCAGCGGAATGTTGGCTGCTGAAGCCACTTCAACGGCTGCCCACTTCGTGAATGCCTCCGAGGGGTTGAATTGCTTGAAAAAGTCGACATCCTTGTATACTTCACCCGAAAAGAGCAAAGTGCCTACCCGCCCGGGCAATTGCAACAACCCCGGCATTACACTTGCCCACAGGGCACCTGTAGTGTTGGCTGCGAATGTCATGCTACGGCTTCTTCCCGCCAGCAGTCTTTGGGGAAGCGTGAGGATTTGCGGGGTGGGGTATTGCATGCTCTGCGTTTTGGGGCCATAAAGATAGGGGGTTAATATCATGACGGGAAGTGGCTAAAGACAGTAGGGGTTTTGGTGCGGAGAAACAAGGGGAACCCTAAAAGGCGATCCCTGGATTTCCCGTTTCAATCCCCCTACAGTATCGCCGCCAAATAGTTGTTGAAGTCGAATTTCAGGCTATTGAAGGCGCGCTCCACGTGTTGCATGTCTTCGCGAAGGGCAGCTTGGTTGCTTTGAATTTTGAAGAGGATTTCGGGGCCCGATTCCATGGCATTGTAGGAGTTGATGAGGTCGTTTTGGCGAATGATGTCGAATCTCAATATTGACAAGACCGTGTCCTTATCTACAAACCGGTTTTGGTACGTTTCCAACTCACTAAGTAGGGTGGGGTTGAGTGCAGCCTTGGCTATCTGGGCAAGCCTGTTTTTCAGGTAGATGTTCTCTTGCCTGAAATAGTCCAACGTACGAAGCCAAGTGTCGTTTTCGTGAATGAACTGTATGTACTTGTTGCTTGGCATTGCCCGGTCGGTTCTCTTCGGTGTGTGATAATGTAGCATGGTGAAGCCGTTCGGCTGGTTTCGTTAGCGATGGGCCACAAATACGGGGTATCTAAAATCGGTTATCACTTCTTCAACGAAACTCTTCTGAACTATTTCAGACAAATAGCTGCGCGCATATGCGCCCGATATCACAAATGGCAACTTGTTGTCGGCCAACCAAGTGGCGAAATATTTCGACGGCTCGGCCGTGAGTTTCCTGATTTCCAAATTGGGGTAATGCCTTCCCGCAAGTTCGGCCAGCAAATCAAGTTCGGGTATGCCTCCTTCCAGCGACACGTTGAAAACAATTGTTTTCATTGCAGCCAAGCTCGGCAACAAATAGGCAAATTGCTTCAGCGCAAAAACCGATGACGGGCTGCCGTCATAGGATACAACCAATGTCTCGGGTTTGATCCAATTTTCGGGTATTGCCACCACGGGGCATTCGGCTTCGTGTAGTACATGGGTCAAATATTCCCTACGTCTCTCGCCACCCAAGTTGGAAAAAAACAATTCGGAGCCAATCACCACCATGTCGGCATATCGACTTTCCGTCTTGATGTTGTGCACAATATCGCCAACCGGCCCCGCATGCACGCGGTATTCCAATCCGTGACGCTCGCAAAGCATTTTGAAATGGGCCTTGGTGGCAGCCAAGTTGGAGGCTTCTTCTTCATAAATTTCGGGGCCATAAAGTGGGCCTACCATACCCCCCATGGAGTAAAGTATGTCGGTAAATTCAATGCCAGGCACAAACAGACCCACCAACAATATGGGGTCGGTCTCGTTCATTTCCAAAACGAATTGGAACGCACCTGTGGAGAAATGTTTGCCGTCCAACACCATCACAACCTTTCGCATAACTACCAATTTACGGAACAAAAGTAGCACGTCGGGAATGCCTTCCATATGACGTGTGACAGTTGCGGCTATGACGGTCATCAATATGGTGGGATGGCCGCGTTTGGCGGGTATGGTGGAATAATCTTCAAATCCGGTTTAGAGGTATGGCGACAAGGGTTACCGGCACGCCCTATGCCGTTTTTCGAAATGCCCTATAGACTTTTCGAAGGTGCTGTATTTCTTGAATTGGGTTACCTTGCGGCAAAATCATTTTATGAGGAATTTACTATCTGTAGTGTTGGTGATGTTCTTGGCAGTTGGCTCCCTTGCCGCCAAAGATCGGGCCAGCGAGCACGCAACCGTTAAGGGTAAACACGTGAGTGTTTCCTATGGCCGACCCAATAAGAAGGGACGTGCCATTTTTGGTGGCCTTGTGCCATATGGCGAAGTATGGCGTACCGGGGCCGATGAAGCCACCGAAATCACGTTTGACCAAGCCTGCAATTTTGGTGGTAAGACCGTTAAGCCCGGTACATATACCCTGTTTACGAAGCCTGGCAAGGGTGAGTGGACCGTCATTCTGAACGCCAAACTTGGCCAATGGGGCGCATACGAGTATGAAAACGTCAAAAAACAGGATGTACTTACTACATCCGTACCTTCCAAACATTTGGACAAACAGGTGGAGACTTTTACCATCAGTGTAAAAGACGACGGCGTGATGTTGGAGTGGGATGATACGGGTGTGATGATACCCGTCAAGTTCTAATTTGATAAAATTTTTTTCGGAGGGTCATGGAAATCAACCGATTTCCATGACCCTTTTCTTTTATTGTGGAGCAACTTGCATTTCCGCCTGCAGAGTGACGCAACGCGTGCCAACGTATGACTTATAATCGCTGGCGGTCACCAATTCTTGTTGTTGCATCAAGGCAGGTGTTCATCCCAATTCTTTATTTTTGGGGCATGAGCTCGCAAAAGACAGAGTCGCATGGTTTTACGCCTTTAGGGTCGCCAAAATCCAAAAGTTTTTTAGACGGCCCACGTTCGCGCGGAAAAGAGTTGCTGTTTGTTCTAGACGTGGTTAGGGAATTTGTACGGGGCTTCCGCACGCTCCATTTTGTGGGTCCCTGCGTCACAGTGTTTGGATCTGCGCGGTTCGATGAGCATCATGAGTATTATCTCCGCGCGCTCGAATTTGGAGAGCGGATTGCAGAACTCGGTTTTACTGTGATGACCGGCGGCGGCCCCGGCATTATGGAGGCCGCCAACCGGGGAGCGAAGGCCGCCGGCGGCATCTCCATAGGTTGCAATATCGTACTCCCTAAAGAACAGAAACCCAATGCATACCTCGACAAATGGGTGGACATCGACTACTTTTTCATCCGCAAGGTGCTCCTCACCAAGTATTCTTATGCGTTTGTGGTAATGCCTGGCGGTTATGGCACCATGGACGAGTTCTTCGAGTCCATCGAGTTGATACAGACCGGTAAGATGCCTCGCTTTCCCGTTGTGCTTTTCGGAAAGGCCTATCATGCGGAATTGTATGAGTTTCTGCGCAAAATGGCCGATGAAAAGACCATCGCTCCAGATGACTTCTCCCTATTCCTACTCACCGATTCGGTAGAGGAGGGGATGGACTACATCAAGAAGCACGCGGTGGAGGGCTTCGGCCTCAAAAAAAGGCAACGGTTCCGTCCTTATGGCTGGCTGGGTGAGTTTGGGTCGCATAGACGGTTGAGGAACCACTAAGCGAAAGTATTCTTATTCGGCATCCTATTGCACCCACTGCTGTGGTAAAATGGGTTGCCGCATTCAATCTGTAGATTCGTACTGGAATGCCTGTCTAAAACAGTAAAGGGGCCCTTTTGGAGCCCATTTACTGTTTTATTGTTTGTTACCTATCTATTACCTAATCAAGGTGAGGTTGCCCTGTTTGGTGAAGTATTTACCGGTGCTGGTTACAGCCTCAATTTCGTAAACGTAAACACCCATGGGTTGTAGAGCACCTTTGTAGTTGCCGTTCCATCCTGCATCAATGTTGTTCGATTCATAAACCAATATACCCCAACGGTCATAAATCCGGAACGAATTCAGCGTTGCGATGCCACGTTTGATGATTTTGAATTCACTGTTCGGACCATTGCCGGGCGTAAACGCGTTGGGTACTGCCAGCAGGGTTTGTGGGTCAACAAATATCGTGATAGAATCGGTCGCCACGCATCCGTTTTCGGTAGTAGCGGTTACATGATACTTCGTGCTTACATCAGGCATTGCGACGGGGTTCGAAATATTGGATTGATCCAAACCATATACGGGGGTCCAATTGAAGCCGGAACAGTTGCTTTGCGTCACGATGGCATAAGATTCGCCGGGGAATATCACGGCGGTGTCAGGCATGTAAATCGTAGCTGCGGGATATACATTGATATCGAATTCGGCAGTATCCTTACAGCCATTGGAGTTTGTACCAACTATCGTATAAACCCCCGAAGTAATCGGATGGATGGTTGTCGTAACACCTACGCTGTCAGTAAGGTACATGTTAGGCGTCCAATAGTATTGGCTGCCACCGGTTGCGGTAAGTTTTGCCGAATCGCCGGGACAGAAGTTCCTGTTGCCCACAATGCCGAGGAAGTTACCCGAATACACCGTAACCAAGGCCGAATCTGAGCCCTTACAGCCGTTGGGCGTCGTAACAACAACTACAACTTTTTCCGTCAGTGTATCCTTGAAGACTACCGTTTGGGTTGTAGATTCAAATAACGACGTGGATGGAGTCCAAGAGTAGGAGTAATTGTTATACCATCCCGGGCTTACCGTTGCTGTCATGTGAACGGTGTCATATTCGCACAAGAAGCGGTTGCCGCCCACATATACCGATGGGTTGGGTTCCACCATCAGGCGCAAAGTATCATGCATCAACGGGCACCTGCTATAGCTGGCTGTAACCACATAAATCGTTGAGGTATCGGGGGTAATTTGGGGATTGATGATGTTCGAAATCGGGATGCCTGATGTAGGAATCCATTGATAGCTGAACAAAGGATAAGGAACACCCCTCATCTGTACAGTGTTGCCAATGCAAATCGTGGTGTCGGTAGGCGCAATGGTAAAGGAATTGGGTACGACCAACAGGTTGACAACATCGTTCACTGAGCAGTTCAGCGCCTTCGGAGAGACATTTACAGTCCAATTGTACGTACCGGTTACCGGGGGGACCAATGCTACTATAGGGGATGTGGAGTTGCTCACGTTGGTTGCAGGTGCCCAAACATATTTGTAGTTGCCCGACCCGGGGAAGGTGAGGTTCACGGAATCGGGTATGCCCAAGCACGTAGTATCGAATATGGTTACCGGTATTGCGAGCGTATCTACCTCTATGTAGAAGTGGTGTACCATATCGGGGCAATGGGGTGCATACGAAGCTGTCACGGTGTAGGTTGTTGAAGTGGTCGGGGTCAGTAACGGTTGCATGATGATGGAATCTGACACACCTACAACAGGTGTCCATTTGTACTTGAATTCGGTACTGCCCGCAACTACTGCCTGAATCGAATTGCCCAAGCAAATTGCTGTGTCATCGTTGGACAGGGTAAAATCGTTGGGGGCAACGTGCAAGTAGTCTATATCCATTACCGTACAGCCTGCGGGTGATGTGCCCGGAGAAACCGTAACACTGTAAACATAGTCTCCAACCACCAATGGGGTTATGCTCGTTATTGCGCTCGTACTTGAGCCCACATACGTAGTGGGGGTCCAAACAAAATGGTAGAACGACGATCCTGCGAACGTAAGGTTCACGTTGTCTACCATGCCCAAGCAAATCGTATCATGTATCACTACCGGAATTGCGGGGGTATCTACGGTGATCGTGAAGCTGTGGTGCATGTCCGGGCAGTGAGGAGAATAAGATGCCGTTACTGTATAAGTAGTCGTGGTATTGGGTATCAGCGTCGGGCTTTGGATGGCGATATTGGATACGCCTGTAGGAGGCGTCCACAAGTAAGCAAATTCCGTGCTGCCGGTTACCCGTGCCACTACAGACTGGCCGCGGCAAATGATGGTGTCGGGATTGCCCAATATGAAGTCGTTGGGCGCCACATGCAGATTCACTATGTCGTTAACGGAACATCCAGCGGGGTTGGTACCTGGATACACGGACACAGTATAAGTGTAGTTGCCTACAGCCAAGGGGTTGATGGTTACGATGGCTGAAGTGTCATTGCTTATGTAGGTAGGAGGCGTCCACAAGAAATGGTAGAAATTGTAGCCGGGGAAGGTGAGGTTCACATTCTGCGTCATGCCCAAGCATATGGTATCGCTTATGGTTACCGGAATTGCGGGAGTATCAACGGTTATTTTGAAGCTGTGCACCATATTCGGGCAATGGGCATATGAAGCCGTGAGCGTGTAGGTATTTGTTGTGGGTGGAGTTATGATGGGGTTGGTAATCGTGGTGTTCGATACGCCCGTGGGTGGGGTCCACAACCAGTTGAATTCAGGACTTCCACCGGATACCCGGACCTGTACCGATTGGCCGCGACAAATCACCGTGTCCGGGTTTGCCAATGTAAAGTCATTCGGTAAAACGTGAACATGAATGGTGTCTTTGGTGAGGCAGGTTGGCATGGCTGATAGCCCGACAGATACCGTAAAGGTAACATCGCCGGGGATCGTTGGCGTCACGACTGGATTAGGAACCACGGTGCTGCTCAAAAATGTGCCGGGAGTCCAAGCATAGATATAGGAGCCAACAGCAGGGTTGGGGTATACGTGGAGTGTGACGGGAATGCCCACGCAAGTCTTAACCAATGGTGAATCGGTGGTCAACGTTGGTGGCGTCAGCATTCCCACGTCTATCGTAGCAGAATCTTTACAACCATACTGTGTCGTTGCAACCAACTTGAAAATCCCGGTATCTGACACGTTGTAACCGTTCCAAGTTGGGTTTTGGAGCGTTGAGGTGAATGCTCCGGGGCCGGACCAAACAAATGTTTCGCCCGTTGAATCCGGAGATTCGGTAAGTCTCAGTGTGTCCGTCAACGCCGAGCATAAGGGTGCATTATAGCTGAGGTTGATCACCGGCAAGGGATGCAGAAGGACGTGTACGTATGACGTATCGTTGAGCCCTCCAATGGTGCGAACAACGCGGTAAGTGCCGGTGTCGGCCCATGTAGATGGAAAAATAGACGGTGTTTGGCCGGTTGCAGTAACGCCGCCGCCAATCAGTATCCATGAGTACGTGGCACCGGTGGAATCACCAATCGCATCCAATTTGAGGGAGTCGCCAATACACGGATAATTGCTGACTGCCAACAAGCCGCATGGCTGCACAACAACGGTGCGGTATCCAAAAGAGGTATCTGCACAGCCCAACGCACCCGCCTTATAGGTGGTGGTAGTGGTGGGGCAAACGGTAATTGTGGCTCCCGAGTCAATCAATGCGTAAGTCGAACTATCGTACCAATAGATTTTCGAAGATGCCAATGGTACGGGGGCGAAGGGTATGGAGGCAGCTGTGTAAGCCGTGCCACCACCGGTGGGTGTAAAACGCCAAGCTTCGTCGGTGGCAGTCCAGTTGGGTGTCCAGTCGCGGGCGGGTGCTGCTGTAGCCGCAGTTCCTGTTGCGTTTTGAACGCCGCAAATGGCATGTCCGCCATTCCAGGAACTACAAATAGTTTTGTGGGCAATGTGCACCTCTATTATGTTTGTAGTTTCATAGAGGATGATTTGTGTAGTTGTAAACTGACCCGGGCACGAAGAACTATTGTACATGTAGGTTTTGCAGAAGCTCACCACAAATTTCCTGTTGGGGGCCACACCATCGGTGGAATACCAGCAGGATCCGCCAAAGTCGGCGTAGTCTATATCGCACCATGGGCCGCAAATACAGTTGTAGACACTGGAATTGCCCAAAAGTGCAGCAGTAATGGGCCAAGGGTCATAAGCTCCCGACAAAGTCAAGTCGAAATTGAGGTTGCCATTGGCCCCAACGAGGATTTGGGTATAAGGTGTGCCGTAGAAATTGAAGGTGAACCCCAACGAGAATGGCGTGGAGTAAATATCATCCGTCCCGATGGAACAGTTGATAGGCAAATCGCCTACCAGATTTGCAGTGAGTGTCGTGCACGAGCTGCGACAACCAAGGGTGTCGTTACCAGTCACCGTTACTTGGGCTCGTCCAAATGACAAAACCATGCAAAACAATGCGGATAATAATAATTTTTTTCTCATGTTATAAAATTAATAAAAACAAGGCTACAGCCTGTAAAAATAATTCTTTGTCGATTGTAATCCAAAAATTTAATGGGGCAGATGTGTACCGGAATGTTAATTTTTTTCACAATCAATTCGGCGGTATTGCCATGCACCCGATATGATAGACAGTGTTGAAGCCGAAAAGGTTGGTTGTTGGGCAGTTTTGTGTGTGGTTTTTCCAAATTTTGACCCTTATTGAACTCCCGAACATTAAAAAGAATGTTACTACTCAGGTCTATTTCTGAGTATTTGCAAATTTAA
>CAIVHI010000479.1 GCA_903905685.1 uncultured Bacteroidota bacterium
CACCTACAGGGGTCACCGGAAGCCAGCGCAGGTCAGCATAATTTTGCATCATCAAATATTTATTCATCTTCAACCAAAATAATGAATCATGAAAACTGAAACACCGGAAATAGAATACGGCATTTATATTGACCACAAAAAAGCATACGTCATCACCCTGACACACGGCGTACATGAAGAATTCGTGGACGACATCGCTGAAATCAAGGAATCAAAAGTTCCTGGAGCAGACGACCACATCCAGAAGTTTTACAAGGCTGTAGTGAGCCGCATTGTGCATCCGTCCAGAATCTTGGTGTTCGGCCCCGCAGAAACGAAACTTGAACTGAGGAAGGAGATAGATGCGACGAAGAGTTTGAAACACGTGAGGGAAGAACTGGAGAAGACCGACCTCATGGACAAAGATCAGGCCGTACACTATACCACCCACTACTTCCGTACGAAACTTTAATTCCCCGAACGTCGATTCTGGATATGTCTCGCGGGGACCCCAAGAACTTGCCCATTGCAGAAACTCAACTGCAATGGGTTTCCTTTTCTCACCGGAAGTGCCCATGCACCGGCACCAATCAACGGACGAACGTGGCCGAGAACATGGAGTCCGACCGTCGATCTAGCCCATTGATGGCCTCGGAGCAGGTAATTTGAAGCCCGGTCTTTTCAGCAATTTCGGCTACACAATCCTCATTTTCCGCCTTAAAAACCGAGCAGGTAATGTAGTGCAACTTACCCCCCGGCTTCAGGAAACGGGAGACGTTTACTGCAATGGACGTTTGTAGCGCATGGAAGGCTTGCAACACATCAGGACCGAAAAAATGAAGCTGTTCGGGTGTACGGGCCCAAGTTCCGGAACCGGAACAAGGAACATCGCATATGATGCCGTCGAACAATTGACTACCCAATGCACGGTCAAGAGCATCCTTATCCGAGGCATCAACCACGTGTGATGTGGGAACGTGAAGACGGTAGACCCCGAACCGCTCTTTTAGATTATGAATGATGGACTTGCGGCGGTCTGTAACCACGAGGCCCACCGAAGGCTCCAAATCTTTAAGGAACAAAGACTTTCCTCCTGCCCCGCAGCAACAGTCCAACCACAAGGCGCGAGGTTTGGGCCGGAAGCCACTGGAAGCCCACTGCGACGAGGCATCCTGTATCACATAGGTATCGGGTGCCAGTAACCGAGCAACATCGGTTTTGGCCGGCAGGACTATACAGTTGCCGAATAGCACCCGAGGCATCCATCCGGCTTGCTCCAACTCTGCCAAAACAGGCAGCATATTGCCCCGAATACGCAAAAACAGGTCGGGCTGCCTCAACATAGATCCGAGCCATTCCTCGCACGAAATCCCGACCGAGAGTTCAACCTGTTGTGGCATAAGGCGCTGCAAATTGAAGCCTTCGGGAGCAGGACCGGGCGAGGCTACCAACCCGAAACATTGTTCAATAAGCTCGACAGTGGGAGCTCTTGATTCAAAGCCAAAACCTCGGGAACATCGATACCACGCGAAAACTGCATCGGCAGTCATTCGCCTATCGCGACTCCCCGCATTGCGGTGATTCTTAAAATACTGTTTTAGGTATTCCGAAAGCGGCACACCGCCGTCATACTTGGAGATAATGTCCAGTATACCGGGCAAAAGAAACTTCGGAATCAATTCCATAGGCATAACGCTACAAAATTGTTAGGGCAAAATTGCCAGCCAACCGAAATCGTTTCACGGGTCATACTATGCCGTCCAAGTATCTATGCAATAGTTGGCAATTTCTTCGATGTCGCTCAAATGACGAGAGGAAGTCTCCGTTCGTACAAAAAACTCCTTGCCCTCCTGCCCGTTCAAAAATATGGGGCGATGCTTGCTTGGCAATACCGTTACCACAAACAATTCTTTTCCATCCATCTCCAAAAACTGTCCGCTTACGTTGCTTTTCACCGAAATCGAAATGAAATGCTCTAACATTTGGTCATATTCCAATTGGAAGAAATCGCGGGGAGCCTTGCCATTGGACAAACTGTAATCGAAGCTCAGCCCTTGGATATCCCCTTTGTTGGTAATGCCGATATAGAGGAAGCCTCCATTGGAGTTCAGGAATGCGCAGATGGTTTTGGCGATGATGCCCTTAATGCTGATACCACCCTTCCCCGTTTTATGGTTGAACAGTAGACTGGGTTTGAATTCCACTTGGCTGATTTCGCCATTACGCACCAGAGACTCCAGGAATTCTTGCTCGGCGGGGGAAAACATGGAGGCTTGGTACATAGCACTGTAGGGCTTGTTGTATCCTGTCCAGTCGAATGGCGTTTCGAGAATAATGTTGGGTTCGGACTGTGCGATGTCGTATTCGTAGAAACTTACCGTCTTTTTGAACGGCCTGAAATTCGTACCGGTGCGCTCGTGATACCAGTATTCGTGTACCAGCGAAGACATGATGCTTTTGGGGTCGTTGGCCCAGCCCATGCCGCCAATGCCATGAATCAGGAACTCGTCGCCAGGATGATCTTCAACGATATAGTTGTCCAATGGCTTGTCTACTACCCAAAACACACCCAAGCCGTTGCCAACAGTATCGCCAAACTCGATATCTCGCCCGGCAAACCTGATTTTGGTTGTCGTGCCCGGGTCTGCAAAACATTTCAAATCGGCTGTAGCCTGTTTATCGGTTGTAAAAGTTTTGTTTTTGGCATTCAACAGTACCGCAACATAATTTGCATAAAGTTCAAACGCCTTTGCACGAGCTTCAATGGGGTCATCGCCTGTTATACGCTCTTCAAATTCAACAAAATCAATTTCTCTCGGGCCTTTGAGTTTAACAAGTTTCACCTTCACCAAGTAGTGGAAAGTCGATTTCATAATTATCTCTGTCGTCAATTTTGGGGCAAGGTACCAACTAACTTTTACCGAAAAAAATAGATTTTATGGTGCTAAGCGCGCCCGAAAGTAGGCCAATGTGGGCCAACAACTGCATTTCTCGAGGATTGAACCCCAGCAATAACTGCAAGACTTTGAACTATGCAATTGAAAAATAATAGAATATACAAAACAACAAAAACCCACGTAACCGTTCCTGAATTTATACCGATTCACTTCCGAATACTCCGACTTGTATGCAAATTCACGCCGGTCAAGATGACGTGCTCATGGAATGCTTTTTTTGCGGACCCTACGTGTCACGTCTGCGAAGTCGCCAATCATGATGGAGTAATCGATGTCCTGTTGCGAAAAATCCTTTCCTTCAAACTGCGCTTAAGTAACCGCATAGTAGAAAATGGGTAATCCTTGCCGCCGTGCAATGTTGCTTTCATTTGGTAGAATGTTGGGCAAAGTTTGTCGTTAAGGCAGCGTCGTTGTCTCTACACAGTTCAAAGAGAATGCCATCAACATATAAAAATACATAATTAACGTTGGCCACCAACGTTCTGTAGCAGGTTGAAAAAGTTGCAACGATATTCCTGCCTTAACGTGTCGTCAAGACGTAGCCTTGGGAAATGGATGCAGTCTTCAACTAAAAATCGTCAATCATCCCGGCATCACCACCCCTCTCCCATTAAAACGGTATGTCGTCGTCGAAATTGGGGCGGTTTTTGGGGAGTGCGGGGCCGGGCTTAGTGTCTTCATCGTCCCATACGATGTCGTTGGCCTTTGAAGAACGGGTTTGGAAACCTGCGGGGGCGAAAACTTTGGATCCGCCCGAAAAATCGCCCGTATCGCGCTTAATGCCCGCTTGCGGATTATCGCGAGGGGGCTGTTGACCGCCCGCCGTGAACGAATCAAACCGCTCCTCCAGGTCCACAAATTTTTGGTACTCCTTAATGAACTTCACCTTTTCCATACCCGTGCTGCCATTACGGTGCTTGGCTATGTAAATGTGGGTCTCGCCTTCCACAGTATCGCCCGTACCGTCGTTCCCCAATCCGTGATACTCAGGGCGGTAGAGGAACATGACCATATCGGCATCCTGTTCAATGGCTCCCGATTCCCGCAGATCGCTCAACTGAGGCACTTTCGACTCTTTGCGGGTTTCTACCGACCGGTTCAGCTGCGAAAGTGCAATAATGGGCACTTCGAGCTCCTTGGCCAAGGCCTTTAAATCGCGCGATATTTTACTGATTTCCTGCTCACGATTGCCGTTTTTGTCCACATTGGCGGTCATGAGTTGGAGGTAATCGATAAGTATCATCTGAATGTCGTGTTTGGATTTCAAACGACGCGATTTTGCACGAAGCTCGAAAATGTTGAGCGCCGCTTGGTCGTCGATGAATATTTTGGCTTGCTCCAACTTCGACATGCGGTGCGTCATCTGGATAAACTCGTGGTCGGCCATCTTACCGCGAGTGATGCTCTCCATGCTCACCTCGGTTACGGCGGCGAGCATCCGTTTTACAATTTGGCCCGCACCCATTTCCAGCGAGAAAATGGCTACCGGGAACGGCTTTGGCGAACTGAACGCCGCATTCATGGCCAAGTTGAGCACAAACGCGGTTTTACCCACAGAGGGACGGGCGGCAAGAATGATCAAATCGGTTTTTTGCCAGCCTGCAGTAAGGCGGTCCAACCCTTTGAAGCCCGATGGAACACCCGTGATGTCGTCCATCTTGTTGCGGTTTTCCTCAATCTCCTTCATGGTGCGCACCATGACTTCTTGGAGGCTTTTGAAGTTTTTGCGGAGGTGCTTGTCAGTAATTTCATAAAGACCCGATTCGGCTTTATCGAGGAGGTCGAAAACGTCGGTACTGTCCTCGTAAGCCTCGCTCACCACCTCTCCCGATATTCGGATGAGCTCGCGTTGGATGAATTTTTCCATCACGATGCGCGAGTGGGCTTCAACGTGGGCGCTCGTCAATACGCTACGGGTAAGCTGGGTGATGTAATGGGCGCCCCCTACAATTTCCAACTCGCCCGATTTTCGAAGTTCTTCGGTGATGGTCAGCAAATCCACCGGCAAGCCCTTGTCGAAGAACAGCCTCCGCATGGCGGAATAAATCTTTTGGTGGGCATCCATGTAAAAGCACTCGGCGTTCTGGATGATTTCGGTAACCAGGGCAAACGTGTCTTTCTCGATCATGCAGGCACCCAACACCGCTTCTTCCAGCTCAATGGCTTGGGGTGGCAGCTTGCCATACACCAAGCCCGTCAGGTCGGTTCTTTTGTTCCTGAGGTTACCGAAGTCTTTCTTTACGTTCACAGCCATAGCATAAAAATATTTATTGCATTAAAAACGGCATTACAATTAATTGCGGTAGAGCACACCACCCATTACCTGTGGCGTTGGCACCCTTGACGAGGGCGTTAAGGCCGCACCCCATTTGTTTGGGGGGAGCGAATTTAGGATTGAAAAACGAGAACTTGGGGGAGCGGCCGATATTTAGTTATCAGCCATGAACGCACCGCATCTTCACCACACAATACACATAAAGTTAGGACATTGAATGCGTTTTCCACAATTCGAAGCCGCAATCCACATCATTTCACATGCTCTTCACAATACATAGTGATCAACCCAAAAAGACGTGCCGATATTTTATGGGCTGCAAGGTTATGCCTTACAGAGTTATCTTTGCCCAAAATATAGTAACCAATGACGGTTTCATACCAATGGTTGTCGGAATACCTGCCAACATCCGTGCCACTGAATGAATTGTGCCAAATACTTACAGCTATAGGTTTGGAAGTGGAAGGCACGGAACAGGTGGAACAAGTGAAAGGCAGCTTGGAAGGCTTGGTAATAGGCGAAGTGCTGACTTGCGGAAGGCATCCGAATGCCGACAAACTGAGCGTGACGACGGTAAACATCGGGGCATCAGCCCCCGTGCAGATAGTATGCGGTGCCCCCAATGTGGCTGCCGGACAAAAAGTGGTGGTGGCACCTGTGGGCACTACCGTTTACCCAACGGCTGGAGAACCCTTCTTAATCAAAAAGGCAAAAATAAGGGGCGAGGAAAGCTGCGGGATGATTTGCGCCGACGATGAAATTGGCCTTGGTGCCGACCATTCGGGCATCATCATTTTGCCCGAAAGTGCTACGCCCGGCACAATGGCCGCTGCCTACTACAAAATTTCGGTTCCCCAAACCGCCATTCACATCGGCCTCACACCCAACCGCTCCGACGCCAATAGCCATATTGGCGTGGCCAAGGATGTATGCGCCTATTTGTCGCACCATAAAAAAACTACCGTCCGGGTATCGGCACCCACTACTACACTGAACGTACCTAAGGCAGCAGGACCCGTGAGCGTAACCATCGCTGATGCCGATGCCTGCAAAAGGTATGCAGGCTTGTATATAAAAGGCGTTAAAGTGGCTCCTTCGCCCGACTGGTTGCTGCAGCGGTTGAAAACCATTGGCGTGCGCAGCATCAACAACATTGTGGACGTCACTAACTTTGTGTTGCATGAATTCGGCCAACCCCTACATGCTTTTGATGCCGAGAAGATAGGCGGAGGCAACATTACCGTGCAATGTCTGCCTGAAGGCACCCCATTCTTGGGTTTGGATGGGAAAGAGCGCAAGCTCATTGCCACCGACCTCATGATTTGCGATGCAAATGGCCCTCTAGCCATGGGCGGTGTGTTTGGTGGATTGGATAGTGGTATTGCGGATTCCAGTTGCAACATTTTCTTGGAGAGCGCCTATTTCAATTCCCTCTACGTGCGCCGCAGCTCGATGCACCACATTTTACGTACCGATGCCGCCCAACATTTCGAAAAGGGTGTAGACATTAACAATGTGATTCCTGCCCTATTGCGGGCGGCCGAAATGGTGTTACAACTTGCCGGGGGCGAAATAGTAGGAGGCATTGTAGACGTGTATCCTGATGCAGTTGATGAAAACCAAGTAATTACAGACTATAACTATATCCGCAGGCTAAGTGGCAAGCATTATTCCGACTCAGATGTAGACGGCATTTTGACTGCTCTGGGTTTCGGAATCGAAAAAACGGGAGACCGGCTGACTATCACCGTGCCCACCAACAAACCCGATGTGACCCAACCTGCCGACTTGGTGGAAGAGGTGTTGCGGATAGACGGTTTGAACAACATCAATATCCCATCGATGTTGATAGCGCCGCTCGTGAAATCCATCCCGAACGACAGACAATTGAAGGAACACCTTTCGGAGTTGTTATGTGGATTGGGTGCCATGGAAATCATCACTAACTCTATTGTGAACAGCAAGTATTACCCCGACCGTACCGACTTGGTAAGGATGCTGAACAGCCTGACCAGCGAGCTGGATGTGATGCGCCCTAGCCTCACGGAGAGCGGATTGGAGGTAGTAAACTACAACCGCAACCGCAAAAACGGAGACCTATTCCTCTTCGAATTCGGCAATGTGTATCGCACGGTAAACGGCTCCAACATTCAGGAACAGCAACTCGGCATTTGGACCACGGGCAACCGGGTAGCCACCGGCTGGGAGCACAAAGCCGTGGCCCATACCATATATTATTTGAAGGGCGTCATCAACCTGCTGGCGGCTCATAGCGGCATTGCCAATTTGACTGAAACCATTGATGAGGGCTGCATTGTTTTCAAAATAAAGAACAAAAAAGTGGCCACCGTTGCAGCCGTTACGGCTGCACGATTGGCAGAATTCGATATCAAGCAAGACGTATATACGGCTTCGATTCAGTGGGACGAATGGTATAAGGCCGCGCAACAAGCCAAGACCGTTTTCAAGGAAATACCGAAGTACCCTACGGTGTCTAGAGATTTGGCCTTGGTGGTAGATGATGGTTTGGCGTATGACGATGTAGCGGCCGCCACCGAAAAACTGCAACTGCCGGCATTACAGTCGTTCGAACTGTTTGATGTGTTTGAAAGTGACAAATTGGGTGCAGGCAAGAAGTCGTTTGCACTGAACTTCACCTTCCGCTTGGACGACCGGACGCTTACCGATGCAGAGACGGATGGCATGATGGCGCAAATTGCCGATATTTACAGAACCCAATTGTCTGCCCAAATTCGCGAGAAATGAAGCCACTGGAGCAACTGAACGAAAAAGTAGGCTTGCTGCTGAAAAAAACAGCCGCCCTCGAAAAAGAAAATGCCCTATTGAAGGGCACCATAGCCAAGCACCAAGAAGAGCTACGGAAGACACGTCAAAACTCGGGCAGCATGGATGCCGTTGGAGCATTGTTGGCATCGGACGCGGTTGGCGACGAGGATAAAAAAGAGATGCGCGCAAAGCTGGACGTGGTGATTGGGGAAATAGATAAAATTCTGGCTACCCTGAATGATTAAGCGCGTAATGGTGATGCTGGCCGTTTGTGCCGCTATGGCTTGCAACCAAGAGCGGCAACCGTGCCTCACGCCCACCACCGCCAGTTTCAACATAGAGTTCATTCATCTCACTACGGACACCACGACCGTCGCCACCGACACGTCGCTTCCCAGTGCTGCCTTCATACCGATGAACGGTACAGGGAGCTCCTACGTCTATTTTTACCCCCAACAGGCTACTTTCACATTGTCGTTATCGGCAGAGACAGACTCGTGCAAGTGGGTGTTTGTGCCCGATTCTGCCAACCGGTCGCAACAGCCCGATGGCAACCTTGCACAATGGATCTCGCTGCTTTTTCAAGACTCCCTGGCCTCGCAAGCCGACACCATGACGTTTTATTATAAGCGCAACCTCACCTTTTTGTCGAATGCATGTGGCTATGCTTACTTTTATAGCCTTGATTCTGCACACAGCACACAGCACAATGTGGACTCCCTCAAAATCAATAATACCAGTGTAACGAACAATGTCAATACCACGCAGCTCAAAATATATATCCACCCCGATTATTAGCATTTTGCTGATTTTGGCGGTATTGCCGGCATTGGCGCAAAACAACGCCGATACGGTGGCGGCTACCGATACGGTAAAGCCCGAGGTGAAGAAACCCGACAAATCGGGCCGCCACCTCAGCATTGGTGTAGATGCCTACCACTTGGTTTACAACCACTTTGTTCCCAACCAATCGGGTTATGAATTTACCGCCGACTACTACCTGAAGAACGACCTGTATGTGGCACTGGAAGGCGGGTTGGGTTCGTCGGACGTTACGTATTCCAACCTGCAATACCATACCGCCAACGGATTCATGAGGTTTGGCGTGAACCGAAGCCTGTTGTTGCGCACCGATTCGGCCGACTGGAACAACATGTTCATTGGTGCACGGTTGGCGGCGGCAAATGTGACACGGGGCAATGCTGCCTACACCATAAACGACAGCGTTTGGAGCAATAGCCCAAATACCGGCAGTGTTGCCGGCCGACCATTCGATGCCTATTGGGTGGAACTGCTCACCGGTGTGCGGGTGAAACTGGTTGGAAACATATCGGCGGGTTGGAACGTGCGCGCCAAATTCATGCTCAACAGCCGGTCGTTTCAAGACCTCGCCCCCTTATATATTGCCGGCTATGGCAGGGGCGACAAAAACTCTGTATTCGACATCAACTTTTTCCTTTGGTATTCCATCAATTGGCAGCGGCGTTGGCAACGGCAACACTTGAAGGCACCTCCGCCGAAGTAGTCCGGAATACAGGTCGCCTTGAACGGCATTACCGCAAATCCACTAAATTTGTCTCGATATGGATTTTACATCAACCCTCACCGACATCCTCAAATACACGATACCGGCACTCATCGTATTGGCGGCATGCTACATGATAGTGGATAAATTTTTGGTATCTGAATACAAGCGGAAACAGATGGCCATTTTTAAGGACACCCAAGACATAACCCTACGACTGCGTTTGCAGGCTTACGAGCGCATGGTGATGTTTGCAGAGCGCATCGGTCCGCGCCAACTCATTCCCCGCGTTTACGACTCCGAGATGACCGTTCGCGATTTGCAGACCGCGATGGTACTGACCATCAAAGCCGAATTTGAACACAACCTTTCTCAACAAATCTATTTATCGTCCAACGTGTGGCAAACGGTTGTGGGCGTGAAAGAGCAGGAACTCAACATGATCAACCACCTTTCCCGCACGTTAAACCCCGATGCGCCTGCGCACGAGTTGCATATGCGGATACTGGAAGTATTGGCCAAGAATGAAGACGAGACACCTACCGAAGTAGCCCTCAAAATAATTCACGACGAGGCCACCCGAGTGATGACCTACGGCACCTATTGAGCATCAATACCCATAAAACTCCCCCACCTTTGGAACAAAAAATCATCAAGACCGATTCCGGCATCATTATAGAGCCCCTGTATTGCCAGCCCATAGCCATGGACGAAAAGCCGGGCGTATTCCCCTTTACCCGTGGTGTGCACCCCGCCATGTATCGCGACAAGCTGTGGACGATGCGCCAATATGCCGGGTTTAGCACGGCCGAGGAATCGAACAAGCGGTACCACTTTTTGTTGAGCCAGGGCGTAAGCGGATTGAGTGTTGCGTTCGACCTCCCGACGCAGATAGGTTACGACTCTGACCATGCGATGTCGGAAGGGGAAGTGGGCAAGGTGGGTGTGGCTATAGACTCGCTTCGCGACATGGAAATCCTGTTTAAGGACATCAAGCTCGCCGACATATCTACTTCAATGACCATCAATGCCACAGCCTACATCCTTTTGGCATTTTACATTGCACTGGCCAAGCAGCAGGGAGCCGACATCAAGAAGATATCGGGCACCATCCAAAACGACATCCTGAAAGAATATGCCGCCCGCGGCACCTACATCTACCCACCTACCCCATCGATGCGGCTGATAACCGACATCTTTGAATATTGCAGCAAGGAAGTGCCCAAGTGGAACACCATCTCGATATCGGGCTACCACATTCGCGAAGCCGGCTCCAATGCAGTACAGGAGTTGGCATTTACGCTGGCCAATGGTAAAGCCTATTTACAGGCTGCACAAGCCAAAGGCTTGGATATCAATGTGTTTGCACAAAGGCTATCTTTCTTCTTCAATGCCCACAACAACATTTTCGAGGAAGTGGCCAAATTCCGCGCCGCCCGCAGAATGTGGGCCGGCATCACCAAGGAATTGGGTGCCACCGACCCACGTGCACAGATGCTGCGCTTCCACACCCAAACCGGTGGCAGCACCCTCACCGCCCACCAGCCCAAGAACAACATTGTGCGCGTCACGCTGCAAGGGCTGTCGGCAGTGCTGGGTGGCACGCAGTCGCTGCACACCAACGGCTATGACGAAGCCCTGTCGCTACCCACAGAGGAGGCGGCATCGCTCGCCCTGCGTACCCAGCAGATATTGGCCTACGAAAGTGGCGCCACCGATACCGTAGACCCACTCGCCGGCTCCTACTACGTAGAAGCGCTCACCAATAGAGTAGAGGCCGACGCCTTGGCCCTCATCAACAAGATAGATGCCATGGGCGGATCGGTAAAAGCCATAGAGAACCGCTTTATGCAGGACGAGATAGCCCGCTCGGCTTACGCCTACAACAAAGCCATCGAAGACAAATCGAAAATCATTGTGGGCGTAAACAAATTTACCTCCGACGACATCAACAAAACCCCGGTATTCCGAATAGACGACTCTATACGCCGCATCCAAACCGAGAAGCTCAACCAACTACGAGGCAGCCGCGACAACAGTCGCGTTCAAACCTGTCTTAACACCATCAGAGAAAAAGCCACGACCGGTGACAACCTCATGCCCAGCGTGATAGAAGCCGTAGAAAGCCTTTGCACCTTGGGAGAGATATCGGACGTGCTGCGTGGCATTTGGGGAGAGTACAGGGGATGATGGTAGAGGAGCGGAGGACGGAGAGCGCGCATTGAAGTATCGCAACCAATTGCCGTAAATGTTTTTTGCCAAGCCGATAAAACGCCTTACTTTTGCAGCCATAGCGCGAGGTAGAG
>CAIVHI010000480.1 GCA_903905685.1 uncultured Bacteroidota bacterium
CGCCGGTGGCGGGGGCGTTTATGCCGGCGAAATGGAAAACGATGAAACCATCATGTGGGAAAAAGGTCAGAACAACAACCTGCTCCTGAAGGTGGTGACCGTCATCAGCAAGGCCGACTCCAATACAGAAATCTTCAAGGCTGTTACCAATTCCAACCTCAATCCCATAGCGGAGTCGTTCGAAATAAAGGCATTAGGGAAGGACAGTACTTCGAGTGTGATTGATGTCACCGACTTTTTTACCGGCGACAATGCACCTGTTGGTATGGGCGCTTTCACCAAAAAACGCTTCAACTTGGGCGGTCAAATTGGTAATCGAACCTATATTAAGGAAATGAAGACGTTTCCAATAAATACCGAAGTGCGGGTAGTGCGCACCTTTTCTTCCACGCCTTCATTCATGCCTTCAGGCCCCGGAAATCCATTTCCTTCGGTTACGTTGCCCGCAGCCTATGTGGCCGGCGCGGTGACTTATGAAATGAACAATTCTTTCGTATTGCTGCCCAAAGTGCCCATGGCCAAGCGCGCATTTGACCCACGGGTAGGATTTTTCGCCGACGAGTATGAAGTGTACAATGACAATCAACAGAAAGCAGACGATGACATTTTCATTGTTCGTTGGAGGCTGGAGCCCAAACCTGAGGATATGGACAAGTGGAAGCGTGGAATCCTTGTAGAGCCCCAGAAGCCCATCGTATACTACATAGACCCTGCAACGCCCAAAAAATGGCGTCCTTACTTGATTCAAGGCATTAACGATTGGCAAAAGGCATTTGAAAGGGCAGGGTTTAAAAATGCGATTATGGCCAAGGAGTGGGACGAAACCGATTCCACAAAAAGCCTCGAAGATGCCCGGTATTCCGTGTTGCGCTACCTTCCATCGGACGTGGAAAACGCTTATGGCCCCAATGTTCATGACCCACGTAGTGGCGAAATCATTGAAAGCCATATAGGTTGGTATCACAACGTCATGAAACTTCTACACGATTGGTACATGATTCAGACCGCAGCAGTTGACCCACGTGCGCGCAAAATGGAATTTGACGACGATTTGATGGGCCAGCTCATCAGGTTCGTGTCCTCGCACGAAGTGGGCCACACATTGGGCCTGCGGCATAATATGGGTAGCAGCAGCCGCACCCCCGTTGAGAAACTTCGCGATAAAGCGTGGGTTGAAGCCCACGGCCATACGGCATCCATCATGGACTATGCGCGTTTTAATTATGTGGCCCAACCGGAAGACAACATTAGTGAAATAGGGCTGTTTCCAAGAATCGGCGAGTACGATATGTGGGCCATTCAATGGGGTTATACACTTACCTATGCCAAGGATGAAAAGGAGGACAAAAAGATTGTCAACAAGTGGATTATCGATAGCCTGAAGGCCAATCCCCGCCTGTGGTTCGGTACGGAGACCAATCCTGTCGACCCAAGGTCACAAACCGAAGATCTTGGCGACAACAGCATGAGGGCAAGCGAATATGGCATCAAGAACCTGAAGCGCATTATGGTGGGCCTACCCGAATGGACCAAGGAAGAAGCGGATAAATATGACAACCTCAGTGAAATGTACTATGCGTTGGTAGGTCAGTTCTCCCGTTACATGAGCCACGTAACCCGTAACGTTGGCGGCATATATGAAACGCCCAAGAGTATAGAACAGGCAAGTACACAAGATGTTTACGAGCCTACTCCTTCAACAATTCAGGAAGATGCAGTCAAGTTTTTAAACACAAACCTTTTTGCAACGCCTGAATGGCTGCTGGACAGAAAGATTCTCAACAACATCAGCAATCCGTTGGGAAGCGAGACTGTCGGCAACGTGCAGGCCAATGTCCTCAACAACTTGTTGTCGGGCGCCCGAATCAACCGTATGGTGATGTGCGAAAACCGTTTCGGAAGTAAAAATACCTATGCGGCCGACAAAATGGTGGAGGACGTGAAGGCTGAAGTATGGAGTGAAATGAAGGGTGCCAAACCGGTGACTGAGCTCCGCCGCAACCTGCAAAAGGTGTTTGCAGAGGCTTTGATTTCATTGTTGAATCCGGCTCCGCCTCAGCCAATGGGCTGGTACTCGATGTATTTTGGTGCCTATACCAAGAATACCGACGTAACGTCCATTGCCCGGTCTGAACTGGTGAGCCTTGGAAAGGAACTGGACAAGGCGATTGCGACTACCACCGACAAACTGACCAAGATGCACTATGAAGACGTAGCCTTCCGCATCAAGAAAGCTTTGGACCCAAAGGGGTAGTTGCATGGTCCCGTTAAAAAACGTTGCGTCCGGCATTTCCGATAGGGGAGTGCCGGACGTGACGTTTTTAGGGGAAGGGGTGTGGATTCGCGATAACGTGCAAAATGCATTGAAGGCTTGAGTAATGATGCCGTATTTCTTCCACATCTACTCTACACGGGCAATTTTGATATCCCCAAATCCCATCCCCACATTGTCCTATGATTTTGTTGACAGTACGTTGTAAAGAATACCACCACCGGTACCCGTCCCGAAAACCGACATTTTTGTTCTATAATTTACATTATGTTAAGTAAGAAAAATAAAACAATGACTTCCTACGGAAATATCCCTTGAAATTCCCTCCCAGCCCCCGTTTCGGATAATAAAATGACAGCGCATTCAAGAGGACCCAAATCAAATAAGCGTATCGTGAGCATATCTCTTTAAACACCCCGTACTCGGTTCCAGATGAACAAACAGACCAAC